>NZ_JBNYXR010000017.1:0-134512 GCF_051380805.1 Janthinobacterium paucivorans | reverse complement strand
CGCGCGCGGGCGCACGGACGTGCCGAAGATCGTCGACTGGTATATGGAAGGCAAGCTCAATATTGACGACCTGATCACGCACAGGCTGAAGCTGGAAGACATCAACCAGGGCTTCGACCTGATGAAAAGCGGCGAGTCTATCCGTTCCGTCGTGCTGTACTGATAGACATACGCCCTGACACGGTATTTTGCGCAGGCTGCGGCCTGCGTTTTTTACCCTGCTTTTCATCAAAAATCTGACTGCGCTTGAGTTCCCGTGCTTCAGTGCGGTAGCGCAGGCGGAGATTGCCCGGCATCGATCGGGCGACTTCCGACGTAATGCTCGGGGAGGCGGTGTCTAACCCTTCCCAAGCTTATTTACTCGACAGGTCCATCGGCCTGCAGCTATTCAATTGCTCAAGATCGCTGGACAAATGCACAGTATTTTTAGCCATGCCGGTATAATCACGGCATGCAAAATCTTCTTCACAACCTCAATCCCGAACAATTGGCTGCCGTCACCTTGCCGGCCCAACATGCGCTGATCCTCGCTGGCGCTGGCTCGGGCAAGACCCGCGTGCTGACCACCCGCATCGCGTGGCTGATCCAGACCCAGCAGGTATCGCCGCCCGGCGTCCTGGCCGTGACCTTTACCAATAAGGCCGCCAAGGAAATGCTTACGCGTCTGTCGGCCATGTTGCCGATCAACACGCGCGGCATGTGGATCGGTACCTTCCACGGCCTGTGCAACCGCTTGCTGCGCACGCATTACCGGGACGCGGCCTTGCCGCAGACTTTCCAGATCCTCGATTCGCAGGATCAGTTGTCGGTGATCAAGCGCTTGTTGAAGGCAAATAATATCGATGATGAAAAATTCCCGCCGAAGACGGTGATGTATTTCATCAACAATGCCAAGGACCAGGGCTTGCGCGCCACGGACGTGGAAGCGTATGACGCGCACGAGCGCAAGATGGTCGAGCTGTACCAGCTGTATGACGATCAGTGCCAGCGCGAAGGCGTGGTCGATTTTGCCGAACTGCTGCTGCGCACGTACGAATTGCTCAGCCGTAACCAGCCGCTGCGCGAGCATTACCAGGCGCGCTTCCGCCACATCCTGGTCGATGAGTTCCAGGATACGAATAATCTGCAATACAACTGGCTCAAGTTGCTGGCCGGCCACGGCAGCCGCGATGGCGGCGCCCTGTTTGCCGTGGGCGACGATGATCAGAGTATTTACGCGTTTCGCGGCGCCAACGTCGGCAATATGAGCGCCTTCGAGCACGAGTTCCAGGTCAAGAACTTGATTAAGCTCGAGCAGAACTACCGCTCGCATGGTCATATCCTCGACAGCGCTAACGTGTTGATCGCGAACAATAGCAAGCGCCTGGGCAAGAATCTGCGCACCGACGCCGGTCTTGGCGAGCAGGTGCGCGTGTATGAAGCCAGTTCCGACTTGCAAGAAGCGCAGTGGATCATCGACGAGGCGAAAAGCTTGATCGCCGATGGCGCTTCGCGCAGCGAAATTGCTATTTTGTACCGCTCGAACGCACAGTCGCGCGTGATCGAGCATGCGCTGTTTTCAGCCAGCATTCCATATCACGTGTATGGCGGCCAGCGCTACTTCCAGCGCGCCGAGGTCAAGCACGCGATTGCATATTTGCAACTGATGGACAATCCGCATAACGACTCCGCTTTCTTGCGCGTGGTTAATTTCCCCACGCGCGGCATCGGCATGCGTTCGATCGAGCAATTGCAGGCCGCCTCGGAACAGTACGGTATTTCGCTGTACGCCTCCGTGCCCTACGTGGCGGGCAAGGCTGGCAGCGTGCTGGCCGGTTTCGTCAAGCTGATCGAGGGAGTGCGCTTCGAAACGCAGCAATTGTCGCTGCCCGAAATGGTGCGCGTCGTGCTGGAAGCGAGTACCTTGCTCCAGCATTATCAGAATGAAAAGGAAGGCGCCGACCGCATCGAGAATCTGGAACAGATGGTGAGCGCGGCCAGCCAGTTCGTTGCCGAAGAAGGTTTCGGTCAGGCTGCACCGGCGCACCTGGGGCCGGCCGCCCAGGCGCAGTCGGGCGCGCCCGTGGTGAACCAGGACGGCATCGACATACTCGACGCCGATGCGCCGCTGCCGGCCGTGATGTCGCCGCTTTCCGCCTTCCTCTCGCACGCGTCGCTGGAAGCCGGGGATAACCAGGCGCAGGCGGGCCAGGATGCGTTGCAGATGATGACGGTGCACTCGGCCAAGGGTCTGGAATTCGATAATGTGTTTATTACCGGCCTGGAAGAGGGCCTGTTCCCGCACGAAAGCAGCTCGAAGGAAGACAACGGCGTGGAAGAAGAACGTCGGCTGATGTATGTGGCAATCACGCGCGCGCGCAAACGCTTATATATGAGCTTCTCGCAGACGCGCATGCTGCACGGACAGACGCGCTACAACATGAAGTCGCGCTTCTTCGATGAATTGCCGGAAGAAGCGCTGAAGTGGCTGTCGCCGAAGGTACAGGCGAACTGGTTCGGCAACCGCAAGTCGGCCTGGGACGAGGCGCCGCGCGTGGCCAGCCTGGGTTCCGACAATGCGATTGCGCAAAAGATCGCGCAAAAAGCCACGGGCGGCGGCTGGCGCATCGGTGAATCGGTGGCGCATGCCAAGTTTGGCGAAGGCGTGATCGTCAACATCGAAGGCGGCGGCGGCAATGCGCGCGCGCAGATCAATTTTGGACAGCACGGCATGAAAGTGCTGGACCTGGGGATAGCCAAGCTGGAGAGATTAGGCCGCTAAATACCGGGGTCAGCCCCCCGGTCATGTTGGCGCCAAGCTTTGCGTTAGCGGTGTTGAGGTTATGACCCCGGTGCGTAGGTCGGATTAGCGTAGCGTCATCAGACACCACTGTTGGCCTCGCAGCGTCGGATTACGCGGCGTGCTGCCGCTAATCCGACCTACGTCTGACCGGCGATCACTCGCCGGTCTTATCCAGCGATACCGTCTTGCTCTCCTCGACGGGCACGCCAAAGATCTGGCGGTAGGCGGCGTAGAACGAGCAATGCATGATGATGGTGAGTATCATCGACAACGGCAGCATCAGTTGCATCATCATCGGCGTGCGGCCAAAGATGAGGGCCAGCAACTGGCTGGTGACGATGCTGATGGCGAACCAAGTGGAAGCGAAGACAATGAAGGCCGACAGCGAGCGCCAGACGGCGAAAAAGCTGAAGAACAGTGACTTGCCCAGGCCGGTTTTTTTCCAGTAGATCAGCGGTGCGGCAAAGCAGAAAGCCATCGCGGCCGGCACGTACAGCACGATCGCCAGCAGGATGCCAAGGCCCAGGCGCGACTCGGGGATGACAGCGCGCGCGGCTTCTTCCGTCAGTTGTCCGGTCACCAGTTGCCACAGCAAGCCGTCGTCCACCAGGGTGGCGGCGCCGATGGCAAGGATGGCCATGAGAATGTACAGCACGCCCAGGCCGAACAGGGATGCAAAGGCCGGCTTGCGGAAGCCCGAGATCAGCAGGCTGGGCAGGACGCGCTTGCCCTGGTCGATATGCAGGCAGCCTTGCACGAAGGCCACGGAAAATACGGGGACCAGGATGACGGGCAGCAATTGACCGAGCACGGGCACGATGCTGACGGCCAGCATGCAAAACATATAGCCGAGAAACAGCATCGACATGCCGCCAGGTTGCTTGCGAAACAGGGCGAAGCCTTGTTTCACCCATTGCCAACCTGTACTTGCAGGTAATTTTTCCATGTTTAAAACAGTTCCGGAGCAGGTGTGGCGATACGTTCGCGCAGAATGCGTTCGAAATGCGCCGGATCGTGCGGGGTCAGCATTTCCGCTTCGCGCGGCTGGTAATAATCGTACAGGCGCGATAGCCAGAAACGCAGCGCGGCAGCGCGCAGCATCGCTTGCCATGCCGTCTGTTCTTCGTGCGTGAACGGGCGCACGGCCCCGTAGGCATCGAGCAGGGCGCGCACGCGCACCGTGTCGAGTTTGCCCGTGGCCAGGTCTATGCACCAGTCGTTGACGGTCACGGCGACATCGAACAGCCAGGTGTCGCAACCGGCAAAGTAAAAGTCGAAAAAGCCTGTCAGGCGCTCGCCGTCAAACATCACATTGTTGCGGAACAAGTCGGCATGCACGGGGCCGCGCGGGATGGCTTTATAGGTAGCGCAGGCGGCAAAGGCGTCCTGGAAATGGATTTCCGCGCGCAGCAAATGCGCATTGGCATCATCGAGGTGGTGCACGACCAGCGCCGTGGTGGCATTCCACCAGTCCAGGCCGCGCAAATTGGCTTGCTGCAGGGGGAAATCGCGCCCCGCCAGGTGCATCTTCGCCAGCATGGCGCCGACAGCGGCGCAATGCACGGCTTGCGGCGCCATTTGCGAGCTGCCGTCGAGTTTGCTGACGATGGCGGCCGGCTTGCCTTGCAGGGCCGTCACCAGTTCGCCATCGGCATTGGCGATCGGCGCGGGCACCAGCACGCCCCGGTCCGCCAAATGGCGCATCAGTTGCAGATAAAACGGCAATTGCTCGAAGCTGAGGTTTTCAAAGATCGTCAGCACATATTCGCCGCGCTCCGTGCTGAGGAAGAAATTGCTATTTTCGATGCCGGACGCGATGCCCTTGAGCGCCAGAGGTTTGCCGAGTGGAAACTGCGTGATCCACTGGCCGATATCGTCCAGGTGTAGCGCGGTAAAAACTGCCATGGGTAAGAGAGGAGTGGTCTAAAAGGTCAAAAAAGCCGGCTGCCCCGCAGGTGGCCGGGGCAGGGTAAAAGATAGTGGCTGCTTACTTCGCTGCTGCTGGGGGTGCTGGCGGTGCTGGCGCGTCTGCAGCCTCTTCATCGCGTTGTTTCTGTTTTTTCTTGCCCAGGTCGAATTCCAGCACTTTCCATTGTGGGCCGCGCAGGGCGCTGCCGTTGGCCTGGTCTGCGCCGGCGGCCGGCTTCATGTAATAGGTGCTGCCGCCGGTGGTGACTTTGACTTCGCTGGTCACGCCCGCTTCGCGTTTTTCGCTAATTTGTTGTTTGGTGGCCGCTGGTGCCACGGTGATCGGCGCTTCACCCATTTCCTCGATACGCTCGAGCTGTGGCGGCGCTTCGCTCGGTTTGGCCGGCGTCTGGGCGCTGGCAATGGCCGAAGCTGCCAGCAGGGGCAGGGCGAGGAATGTCCAGAGTGTCGATGTACGCATCATGATGGGTTTGCTTCCATGGGTTCGCTTGCATGTATAGGACTGCAGCGCGTGCAGTGCTCTAATGCCGTCAATTTATGTATAGGCCATTGTAACAAACTGGTAAGCAAAGCTGCTCAATACGGTTGATTAAATGCGTGTAAATAGACCCTGGCCGCCGGCCGGGTCGGCAGGTGGGGCGCCAGTCGTGGCGCATTGCACAAAAAACGGCAGCCGCGTCCCCGGTGGCGCGGTCCTAAACTCTGCGATAATTGGGCGATATTTGACCCGCCCGCCGCTCTCGGGGCGGGCGCGCTCACCTTATTTTATTGGCATTATGCACAACACCCTGCTGTTAGTCGACGGTTCCAGTTACCTTTATCGCGCCTTCCATGCGCTGCCCGACCTGCGCAGCCCGGACGGCTATCCCACGGGCGCCATGCACGGCATGGTCAACATGCTGCGCCGCCTGCGCGCCGATTACCCGGCCGCCTACATCGCTTGCGTCTTCGATGCCAAAGGTAAAACTTTCCGCGATGATATGTATCCCGAGTACAAGGCCACGCGCGCCTCGATGCCCGATGACCTGCGCCTGCAGATCGAACCGATCCACGAAGCCGTGCGCGCCATGGGCTGGCCTATTTTGATGGTCGACGGCGTGGAAGCCGATGACGTGATCGGTACCCTGGCCGTGCAGGCCGCTGCCGCCGGCATGAACGTGGTGGTGTCAACGGGCGACAAGGATCTGGCGCAACTGGTCAACAGCCAGGTGACCCTGATCAACACCATGAGCAATGAAAAGCTCGACGAAGCGGCCGTGCTGGCCAAGTTCGGCGTGCCACCGCAGCGCATCATCGATTATCTGTCGTTGATCGGCGATACGGTGGACAACGTGCCCGGTGTATCGAAGTGCGGCCCGAAAACGGCCGTCAAGTGGCTGACCTTGTACGACAGCCTGGAAGGCGTCATCGAAAATGCGGCCCAAGTGGGCGGCGCCGTGGGTGAAAACCTGCGCACGGCCTTGCCATGGCTGCCGCAGGCGCGCGCCTTGATCACTGTCAAGACCGATTGTGATTTGTCGCAGCACATGACGACGATCGCCGACTCGCTGGCGGCGAAACACGAAGACAAGGAAGCGCTGCTGGCCTTCTTCAACCGCTATGGCTTCAAGGCCCTGCTGCGCGAACTGGGCGCCACGCCGCCGCCCATGTCGCCAGTCGGCGCACCGGTAGCGACGACGAACATGACCGGCGACATGTTCGCCGATGCCGCACCAAAGGTCGAAGCCGTCTATGAAACCGTGCTGACGGATGAGCAGCTGGACAAATGGCTGGCCCTGATCGATGCGGCGTCGTTGACGGCTGTCGACACGGAAACCACGTCGCTCGAACCGATGACGGCGCAAATGGTCGGTATTTCCCTGTCCGTGGCCGAACACGCCGCTTGCTATATCCCGCTGGCCCACGATTACGCGGGCGCGCCGGACCAGTTGACGCGCGAGCACGTGCTGGCGAAACTGCGCCCATGGCTGGAAGATGCGCACAAGCCCAAGCTTGGGCAGAATCTGAAGTACGACAGCCATATCTTCGCCAACCATGGCGTGACGTTGCGCGGCATCGCCCACGATACCTTGCTCGAATCGTATGTGTTCGAATCGCACAAGAAACACGACATGGACAGCCTGGCCCTGCGCCACCTCAATTACACGACGATCCCTTTTGAAGACGTATGCGGCAAGGGCGTCAAGCAGATCACGTTTAATCAGGTGGAAGTGGAGCGGGCGGCCAGCTATGCGGCCGAGGATGCCGACGTCACCTTGCGCTTGCACAATGCCATGTGGGGTAACGTGGCCAACGATGACAAGCTCACCTTCATCTATGAAAAGATCGAGATGCCGACGGCCGTGGTCTTGCAAAAGATCGAGCGCAACGGCGTACTGATCGACGACGAGCTGCTCAATATCCAGTCGGCCGAACTGGCCGCGAAGATTCTGGAACTGGAAAAGAAGGCGTATGAACTGGCCGAGCAGCCGTTCAACCTGGGTTCGCCCAAGCAGATCGGTGAAATCTTCTTTGAAAAGCTGAAGTTGCCGGTAGTCAAAAAAACCCCGACGGGCGCGCCGTCGACCGATGAAGAAGTGCTGCAAAAGCTGGCCGAGGATTATCCGCTGCCCAAAGTGCTGCTCGAATACCGCGGCTTGGCCAAGCTGAAATCGACCTACACGGACAAATTGCCGAAGATGATCAACGTCAGCACGGGCCGTGTGCATACGAACTATGCGCAAGCCGTGGCCGTGACGGGGCGCTTGGCATCGAACGACCCGAACTTGCAGAATATTCCCATCCGCAGCGCGGAAGGCCGGCGCATTCGCGAAGCCTTCATTGCGCCGCCGGGCAGCCATATCGTCTCGGCCGACTATTCGCAGATCGAATTGCGCATCATGGCACACATCTCTGGCGACGAAGCGATGCTGCGCGCGTTTGCCGAAGGCATCGACATTCACCGCGCCACGGCCGCTGAAATTTTTGGCGTGCCAGCCGCGGAAGTGCAGAGCGAACAGCGTCGCTACGCCAAGGTCATCAACTTTGGTTTGATCTACGGCATGAGCGCGTTTGGCCTCGCCGGTAACTTGGGCGTGGACCGCACGGCCGCGCAAAGCTATATCGACCGCTACTTTGCGCGTTTTTCCGGTGTGAAACAGTACATGGAAGACACGCGCCAGCAAGCCAAGGCGCGCGGTTACGTGGAAACGGTGTTCGGGCGCCGTTTATGGTTGCCGGAAATTAATTCGCCGAACGGCCCGCGCCGCCAGGGAGCCGAACGGGCGGCGATCAATGCGCCCATGCAGGGCACGGCTGCCGACCTGATCAAGCTGGCCATGATCGCCGTGCAAGACTGGCTGGAAACAGACGGCTTGCAAACGAAGATGATCATGCAGGTGCACGATGAACTGGTGCTGGAAGTGCCGGACGCGGAACTGGAACTGGTCAAGCGCAAGCTGCCGGAACTGATGGCTGGCGTGGCCGAATTGAAAGTACCGCTCACTGCCGAGGTAGGTATCGGTAAAAACTGGGATGAAGCGCATTGATGCTGCGTCGGCTTACGCGGGGCATGCCCCGCTAAGCCGACCTACATGTTTAACAATAGCAATGAGCGTAGGTCGGCTTAGCGCGCAGCGCGTAAGCCGACATTTTTTGTCAACACACCTTTCAGGAGAAACGCATGAGCGACATGATCACCGATTGTGAAAGTTTGCTGGGCCAGAGCAGCTTGTCCGGGCCGGATGGCCGGCGTGGTTTCCTGAAGGTGGCGCTGGGCGCGGGCTTTGCCGTGGCCGTGCTGCCCGTGGCGGCGCAAAGCGTCATCAAGACCGATTCCGCCGGGCTCGTCACAGGCAGCATGTCGGTGATGGTCGATGGCCAGGCCGTGCCCGTGTATGCGGCGCAGCCGGAAGGCAAGACGGGCTTGCCCGTGGTCTTGGTCATTTCGGAAATCTTTGGCGTGCATGAGCACATTGCCGACATGGCGCGCCGCTTCGCCAAACAGGGCTATCTGGCGCTGGCACCCGATTTGTTCGTGCGCCAGGGCGACCCTACCAAGGTGGCCAGCATTCCTGAACTGTTGAAAGGCATTATCGCCAAGACGCCCGACGCGCAAGTGATGGCGGATCTCGATGCGGTTGTTGCGTGGGCAAAACAGAATGGCGGCGACACGAGCCGCCTGGCCATTACCGGCTTTTGCTGGGGCGGGCGTATCACCTGGCTGTACGCGGCGCACAATCAGGCCGTCAAGGCGGGCGTGGCCTGGTATGGTCGCCTGGTGGGTGAGCCGACCCCTTTGCAAGCGAGCAATCCCATCGATATCGCCGCGACCTTGAAAGTCCCCGTACTGGGTTTGTACGGCGGCAAGGATACGGGCATTTCGCAGGAATCGATTGCCAAGATGCAGGAGGCGCTGGCCAAGGGCGGCAAGCAATCGCAATTCGTCGTCTACCCCGATGCGGGCCATGCCTTCAACGCCGATTACCGCGCCAGCTATGTGGCGGCCGATGCGAAAGACGGCTATGCGCGTTGCCTGGCCTGGTTCAAAACGCATGGTGTTGCCTGAGTTTGCGGCCTGAACGGCGCTAAAAGTGCCTGATGACGCTATTTTTTCCATCCCTTGATGCGAAAAACGCGAAAAACGCGAAAGGCGCACCGGGCTGTAAAGTGCCCGGTGTGCGTCAATGCAGTACAATTGCATCTCCATCGCGCTACGCTGCCGCCAAACGCACAAAAAATTAAGTAATAGATAACAGCGTATGCATCAGGCCAGACGCCAGCATCGCGGCGCCAGTGACCCGGCGCCATTTTGAGGTAAGAAAATCATCGATCCCGTCCTTATATCCATTTTGCTCGCGACCACGCTCGCGGGCGTCTTCAGCATTACTGCGGCGGCGATCTTTTCGTTTGCATTCTTGTCCAAAGTGGTCGAGCGCATGGTCAGCTTGTCCGTCGGCATCATGCTGTCGACGTCGCTGCTGCACGCCTTGCCTGAAGCGTTCGAGTCGCAAGCGGACCCGCGCAGCCTGTTCGCCACCTTGCTGGCGGGCTTGCTAGCCTTTTTCATGCTGGAAAAGTTCGCCATCCTGCGCCATTCGCACCACCATGAAGGCGATGGCCACCAGCATGCGCACGGCCACGACAAGCACGAAGCGGGCAAGGCCGGCTGGATGATTTTAGTCGGCGACGGCATGCACAATTTTACCGACGGCATCCTGATCGCCGCCGCCTTCCTGGCCGATCCGAAACTGGGGCTGGTGACGGGCCTGGCCATCATCGCGCACGAGATCCCGCAAGAAATCGGCGACTTCATCGTGTTGCTCAATGCCGGATTTTCGCGCCTGCGCGCCTACATCTTCAATCTGCTGTGCAGCCTGATGGCGGTGGCCGGCGGCTTGCTTGGCTATTTCACCCTGGACCGCGCCAGCAACCTGATTCCTTACGTGCTGGTGTTCGCCTCGTCCGGCTTCATCTATATTGCCCTGTCCGACCTGATGCCGCAGATGCAGCGTCGTTCGACCCTGCGCGAAACCATACCGCAAGTGCTGCTGATCGCATTGGGCGTATGCATCGTGCTGTTTTTGACGCATAAACGCCACGGCGGCTGATGCACGGGCTCAGTGCGCCGAGCATGGCCTTGCGGTTGCCAGCGGGCGCTGCAGGCGGCACTGGAATGGCTGCATCAAGCGTCGGGGATAAGATCGCAGTTATCCACTAACAAAAAAATGGCGGACCATCTGGCCCGCCATTTTGTTAGTTGCCCGTCGCCACGGGCCGCGCCGGATCGGCGCACCATTCGCTCCACGAACCCGGATACAGGGCCGCGCCGCTTAAACCGGCCACTTCCAGGGCCAGCAGGTTATGGCACGCCGTGACGCCGGAGCCGCATTGCAGGATAGTAGATTCAGCCGTGCTGATCAGGCCCGCGAATTCCTGCTCCAGTTCTTTAGCGGATTTGAAGCGACCATCCGCCTGCAAGTTATCCTTGAAGAAACGGTTTTTCGCGCCCGGGATATGGCCGCCCACGGGGTCGATGGTTTCGTTTTCGCCACGGAAACGATCTGGCGCGCGCGCGTCGAGCACCTGCAGTTCCTGCGTGGCCAGGTTCGCCAGCACCTCCTGCACGCTGACCGTGCGCGTCAGGCTGACTTTTTCCGTGATGTTGCCTGCTGCGCGCGGTGCCACGGGCGTGACCAGCGGCAAACCTTGCGCCTGCCACGCGCCCAGGCCGCCGTCGAGTACGGCAACGGCCGGGTGGCCTACCCAACGCAGCAGCCACCATAAACGGGCGGCGAACATGCCGCCCTGGCCGTCATAGGCGACCACTTGCGTGTCGTCATTGATGCCCCAGCCGCGCAAGGTGGCCAGCAGGGCGTTGCGGTCGGGCAAGGGATGTCGGCCCGTAAAGTCCGCGCCCCGCGCTGTTTTCGGGCCGGACAGGGCCGTGTCGATATCGGCAAACTGCGCGTTCTGGATGTGGCCAGCGGCAAACGCATCGCTGCCGGCAGTGGAGTTGAGCAAGTCGTGGCGGCAATCGAGGATGACCCAGTGGCTGTCATTGAGGTGGCTGGCCAGTTCACTGGCCTGTAACAGGGTGGTGTACATCAGTAACGCTCCTTTACACTTCGCTGGCGATGGGATCCGTGCGCGCGATGGCGGCGCCACGGGCCGTGTTGCGGGTATTGTAATAGGTTGCCGCGATGCCGGAGGCGAGAATGATGCCGATGCCGGCCCAGCCATGCCAGTCGAACAGGTCGCCAAAGATCACCACGCCCCAGAAGCTGGAAAAGACGATACCCGTGTATTGCAAGTTGGCAACCACGAGAGTTTTGCCCAGGCGATAGGCGCGCGTCATGGCCATCTGTGCCATGGTGGCGCATAGGCCGATCACGGCCAGCAAGCCGATGCCGTAGCCGCTCGTGTGCGCGTGCCAGACGACGGGACCGCCGCCGGCGCTGGCCACGTTGCCGATCACGCCGGCGAGAAAATTGACGACCGAGAAATAAAACACGACACGGTATTCGGGTTCGCCCAGCAAGCCCAGTTTGCGCACCTGCAAATAGGCGAGGGCCGACAGCATGCCCGAAATCAAGGCCGTGACGGCGCCAGCCACCTGGTCTGTCTCGAACACGGGTTGCAGCAGCAGGGTCACGCCGACAAAGCTCATGGCAATGGCTGCTACCAGCGGCCACTCGACTTGCTGCGTCGCTTTCCACCAGCCGCCCGCGAGCAAAATCACGGCGATCCAGATGGGCGCCATGTAATTGAGCGTCATGGCCGTGGCCAGCGGCAGGATGGCGATGGCATAAAACCACAGCCACAGGGCGATCACGCCCACCACGCCGCGCCACAGATGCTGGCCCGGCAGCGTGGTTTTAAAGCTGCCGCCCTGGTACAAAATCGTACAGCTCATGACGCTCATGCCGATGATGCCGCGATACATGACGATTTCGGAAGTCGAATACAACTCCGACGCCAGTTTCACGCACACGCCCATGATGGCGAACATAAAGCTGGCAAACAGCATCCACAACGATTGCATTGGATTCCTGGAAAATGGAAGGATAAAAAAAAGGGCCGCGCAATGCGGCCCTTCTACTAATTACAGTTCGATATTGTTGCGGTACCACTCGTGGAAGTGCTGCATGCCGTCTTCCATGGGCGACTGGTAAGGCCCTACTTCGTTCTCGCCACGCGCCATCAGGGCTTTGCGGCCGGCATCCATGCGCAGGGCGATCTCATCGTCCTCGACGCAGGTTTCCATGTAGGCGGCCCGTTCTGCCTCGACGAAGTCGTGCTCGAACAGCACGATTTCCTCTGGGTAATAGAACTCCACCACGTTGCGCGTCTTTTGCGGGCCATCGGGCCACAGGGTCGAGACGATCAGCACGTGCGGATACCATTCGACCATGATGTTCGGGTACAGGGTCAGCCAGATGGCGCCATACGGTGGTGCTTCACCACCACGGAATTGCAGCACCTGCTCCTGCCATTTTTTATACGCAGGCGTACCGGCCTGCTGCAAGCCGCGGTGTACGCCCACCGTTTGCACGCTGTAATCGTTGCCGAATTCCCAGCGCAGATCGTCGCAGCTGACAAAGCTGCCCAAGCCCGGGTGGAACGGTTCCACGTGATAATCCTCGAGGTAGACTTCGATGAAAGTCTTCCAGTTGTAGTCGCATTCGTGGATTTCCACGTGGTCGAACATGTAGCCGGAAAAATCGAGTTCTTTCGAGACGGATAAATCTTTCAATTTTTCCATCACGTTGTAGCCATTTTGCTCAAACAGCAAGCCGTTCCAGCTTTGCAGTGGCGTTTTCGACAGGTTCAGGCACGGCGTTTCGGGGAAGTGCGGCGCGCCGATCAATTCCCCCTTCAGGTCGTAGGTCCAGCGGTGCAGAGGGCAGACGATATGGTTCGCATTGCCGCGGCCATTGAACATCAGCGCCTGCCGGTGGCGGCACACGTTGGAGAGCACTTCGATGCCATTGGCGTTGCGCACGAGCATGCGCCCCTCGTTCTCAGACGCCAGGGTCGCAAAATCGCCGGTTTCCGGCACCATCAGCGCATGCCCGACATAGCGCGGGCCGGCTTGGAACAATTGCTGCATTTCACGCTGCAACAGCGTTTCGTCAAAATAGACGTGGACCGGAAGTTGCGCGTTTGAACGCGCCAGCTTGGCGTGAGTTGCCAGATCGGACATCCCAACCCCCCATAAATGTATAACGGTCAGCAGTGCCCCAGGCCATTCCCTGGGCAGCCGCTACAGAGAGAAAGAATCCGCAAAGACCTGAATTCAAATTTGTTGAAACGGTATTTCGGACAGAACCGGCGATTATAGCGTGTATCGGCCTCGGCATTGCCAAAACCCTCCGGCAAATAGGCGACTTTGATGAGATTAATGAGAAACATTGTCATTTGCCGTACAATTTCCGGCCGCAGCGGGCGATTGCGCTAGAATTCGCCGCCAAGCTGGCAGCGTGTTTGCCTTTGAACACACCGCTTGCGCTTTAGTTTTCACTTAATAGTGTAGTTTGTTCTAAAATAACGCTTCTATGCTGGCCGGGAGTCCCCGGCGTCTCCCTACATACCCCTCGTGCCACGAAGAGATCTGAGTCTATGTCGAAGAAATTAACTGCCGCTGCCGCAGCGCCGGCCTCGTTTGAAGAGGCAATGGCGGAACTGGCGCAGCTGGTAACGCAAATGGAAGCGGGCCAGTTGCCGCTGGAAGCATCGGTCGCGGCGTATCAGCGCGGCTCGGAACTGGTCAAGTATTGCGCCACCCAGCTCGATAGCGTCGAAGCGCAGGTGAAAGTATTGGAAGGCGACATGTTGAAACCGTTCGTCGATGCCGGCGAGGCCGCGCTATGATGGCCAATGTGCAACAAGACGGCGTGACCTTCGGCGACTGGATGCAAAGTACGCAGTCCGGCGTGGAAGGCCGGCTCGATCAATTTCTGCCAGCGCCAGACGTGGTGCCGCACAAGCTGCACGCGGCCATGCGCTATGCGCTCTTGGGTGGCGGCAAGCGCGTGCGCCCGCTGCTGGTGATGGCGGCCGGTGAATTGTTTGATGCCGATCAAGACACCCTCGCGCGTGCCGCTTGTGCGCTCGAAATGATACACGTGTATTCGCTCGTTCACGACGACATGCCTTGCATGGATGACGATGCCTTGCGCCGTGGCAAGCCGACCGTGCACATTGCCTACGATGAAGCGACGGCCCTGCTGGTGGGCGATGCGCTGCAATCGCAAGCGTTCATGCTGCTGGTCGACGGCACGGCCATTCCACCGGCGCGACAAATGGCCATGCTCAAGCTGCTGGCGCACGCCTCGGGTTCCTTTGGCATGTGCGGCGGCCAGGCGATTGACCTCGACAGCGTCGGCCTAGCCTTGACCTTGCCGCAGCTGGAACAGATGCATCAATTGAAAACGGGTGCCTTGTTGCGCGCGGCCGTGATGCTGGGCGCGCTGGCGGGCAAGGACTTGACGTCGGACGAGGTGACGGCGCTCAATGCTTATGCGCGCGCCGTCGGACTGGCGTTCCAGGTGGTCGACGATGTGCTCGACGCGACGGCCGATTCGGCCACCCTGGGCAAGACGGCAGGCAAGGATGCGGCGGCCAACAAGCCGACCTACGTATCGATACTGGGGCTGGAACCATCGAGAGCCTTGGCAGAACAATTGCGGTGCGACGCCCATGCGGCGCTGGCGCCATTCGGGGACAAGGCACGCCGTTTGCGCGAGCTGGCGGACCTGGTCGTGCAGCGGAAGGCATAAATGAAACTGTTAGAAACCATCAATGAACCAGCACAAGTGCGCAAGCTGGCCCGCTCGCAACTGGTGCCGCTGGCGCAGCAATTGCGCAGCTTCCTGCTCGACTCCGTTTCCAAGACGGGCGGCCATCTGTCGTCCAACCTGGGTACGGTCGAGCTGACCGTCGCGCTGCACTATGTGTTCAACACGCCGCATGACCGCATCGTCTGGGACGTGGGCCACCAGACCTATTCGCACAAGATTTTGACGGGCCGCCGCGAGCGCATGCATACCTTGCGCCAGAAGGATGGCATTTCCGGCTTCCCGAAACGTGACGAGAGCGAGTACGACACCTTCGGCACGGCGCATTCGTCGACGTCGATCTCGGCGGCGCTGGGCATGGCGCAGGCGGCCAAGATCAAGGGCGACCCACTGCACGCGATCGCCGTGATCGGCGACGGTTCGATGACGGCCGGCATGGCCTTCGAGGCGATGAACAATGCAGGCGTGCAGGAAGACGTCAACCTGCTGGTGATCTTGAACGACAACGATATGTCGATCTCGCCACCCGTGGGCGCGCTGAATCGCCACCTGGCGCGCTTGATGTCGGGCAAGTTCTATGCGGCGGCAAAAAATGTCGGCAAGTCGGTCTTGCCCGGCCCCGTGCTGGAATTGGCGAAGCGCTTTGAAGAGCACGCCAAGGGCATGGTCGTGCCGGCCACCATGTTCGAGGAATTCGGTTTCAACTATATCGGCCCCATCGACGGCCACGACCTCGATTCGCTGATCCCGACCTTGCAAAATATCAAGCAATTGAAGGGCCCGCAATTCCTGCATGTGGTGACCAAGAAGGGGCAAGGCTACAAGCTGGCCGAGGCGCAACCGATTTTGTACCATGGCACGGGCAAGTTCAACCCGGCCGAAGGCATCAAGCCGGCCACGGCACCGGCCAAGATGACGTATACGGAAGTGTTCGGCAACTGGCTGTGCGACATGGCGGCGCATGACAAGCGCCTGGTGGGCATCACGCCGGCCATGCGCGAAGGTTCGGGCATGGTCAAGTTCGAACAGCAGTTCCCCAACCGATATTTCGACGTCGGTATTGCCGAGCAGCATTCCGTGACCTTCGGCGCGGGCCTGGCATGCGAAGGCCTGAAACCTGTCGTAGCCATCTATTCGACTTTCCTGCAGCGCGCCTACGATCAGCTGATCCACGACGTGGCGCTGCAAAACCTGGACGTGACGTTTGCGCTAGACCGCGCCGGCCTGGTAGGCGCCGATGGCGCCACGCATGCTGGCAATTACGACATGGCGTTCCTGCGCTGCATCCCCAACATGGTCGTCATGGCCGCGTCCGATGAAAACGAATGCCGGCAAATGCTCACCACGGGCTACCACTACCCAGGCCCGGCAGCCATCCGCTATCCGCGCGGTGCCGGTGCCGGTGTGGCCATCGTGCCGGAATTGACGAGCATCGAAATCGGTAAGGGCGAGATCAAGCGCCAGGGCAAGCGCAGCGCCATCCTGGCCTTCGGTTCCATGGTGGCACCTAGTGTGGCGGCGGGCGAGAAGCTCGACGCAACGGTCGCCAACATGCGCTTCGTCAAGCCGCTCGACGTAGCGCTGCTGAAACAGCTTGCCGCTGAGCACGATTACCTGGTGACGGTGGAAGAGGGCTGCATCATGGGCGGCGCCGGTTCGGCCGTGGCCGAGGCTTTGGCAGCGGAGGGCATAGTCAAGCCGATTTTGATGCTCGGCTTGCCGGACGTCTTCATCGACCATGGCGACCCCGTGCAACTGCTGAAAAGCGTGGGCCTCGATGCTGCCGGCATCGCTGCCTCGATCGAACAGCGCTTCGGCGCCTCTCAGCCGCGCCTGGCCGCCGTCAGCTAACGCCGTTTTCCTGCGGACAGAAAAACGGCATGTGGTGTTAATGCCGTTCAGTTAGTGTTGGTGATGCTATTTTTAGCCCAAGAACAAGGACAGGGGTCGGACCCGGCGGGGGAATATGCTTCAATGGAGCACATTCCGATCACGAAGTGACCGACCCCAGCTCTTTGCCTCTGGGGTTAGCGAATTTACTGGCGCTCATCAATCACGCCAAAACCCTTAACTGAACGGCAGTAGCACTGCGGGGCCGTTTTTTTTCGCCTGCAGCGATGTTACGCTGCACTGCAACATTTTTCGTCCGGGAATGCTACGATGACGCTTTGATACCTTCTCAAAGTCGACCTTGCATTTCAGGAAACTTCACCGCCGTACACGCGCACTGGCCGCCCGCTCGCTGACGGGCATGCACGCCTACACCGACACCCTGGTGCAGCGCCGTCCCCTGTGGATGGTCACCCTGGCCATCGACGAAACCAATCTGTCCGAGGGCTTGCGGGCCGCCTGCGCCTCGAGCGCCATGCTGCTGCTGGGCCTGTTGTTCGAGCATCCCGATTTTTCCTGGGCCGCCATCGGCGCCTTCTGGACTTGTCTTGCCGACGCGGCCGGCACGCGGCGCATGCGCTTCGTCTCGATGCTGGGCTTCGGTTTGCTGTCGACGGTCGCTGGCGGCTTGACGGCGCTGGCGGCCGGCCAAGGTGTGGCGGTGGCGGCCATTGCCGTGCTGCTGTTTTCCTGGGCCGGCGCGCTGGCGCGCATCTGGGGTGCGGCCACGGCGCAAGTCGCGATCCTGGCAGCCACGGCCTGCGTAGTGATGGTCACGCATCCGTTGGACTCGATGACGCAGACGGCGCCGTTCCTGGGCCTGTACATGTTTGGCTGCCTGTTTGCCACCGTGCTCAGTTTTACGCTGTGGCGCATCCACCCGTTCGGCCCAAGCAGGCGCGCCATCGGCATCGCGTATTCGCGCCTGGCCGGCATCGCGCGCGACAATGCGCGCTTCCTGGCGCAGGGCCAGGCGCTTCCGGACGCCGCTGCGCATGGCGCCAACTACCGCTCGCAGGCGCGCGCCGCGCTGGAGGCGGCGAGAGTAGCGCTGGCCGCCGTGCCGCCTGCGCGCGCGGGCCGCAGCATCCTGTACGACAACCTGTTGCTGGCGCTCAGCGATGCTGAACGCATCTTCGCCTATCTGATCGCCGTCACGCATACCTGCGAGCGCGAGCAGCAGCGCTTGCACCAGGACCCGCGCGCGCGGCGCAGCCTGGAAGTGATGGCCGTGCTGTTGCGCCGCCTGGGACTAGTCGTGCAGCGCCAGCCGGAAACGCCGCCCCTGCTCCTGCAGCGTCGACTGGCTGTGTGCGGACGGCGCCTGGAAGCGGCACTGGGTGCCTTGCTGCCCTTGCGCCTGAACGTCGACTTCATGGAACTGGGCTTGCCGCGCGCGACGCAGTTGCCGTGGCGCCAGGCGGCCTTCCTGGCGCTGGGGCAGGCGTGGCAGACGGCGAAAGTCAACGCCACGCCACAGTCGCTGGGCTGGCGCCATGCGGCGCGCGTGTCGCTGGCGACGACGGCCGGCTTCCTGCTGGTCGAGGCGCTGCAGATTCCCTTCGGTTACTGGGCCACCATGGCAACGTTACTGATACTGCAGCCGTCCGTATCGACCACTTGGCCGCGCGGCATCGAGCGCGTTGCTGGCAGCGTGCTGGGCGCCGTGCTGGCCGTGCTGATCGGCCTGGCCGTGCACACCCCGCTGGCCATTTCACTGGTGGTGTTTCCCCTGATCGTCGCCACCATGGCTTTGCGCCGCGTCAGCTACAGCCTGCACGTGTTGTTCATGACGCCGGCCTTCGTACTGGTGGCCGACTATGCGGCGCCCGCCAGCGAAATGGTGTATGCCGCCAGCCGCCTGGGCAACAATGTGCTCGGTTGCGTGCTGGCCCTGCTGGCCACGTTTTTCCTGTGGCCGGACCGCGAGGCGGACGATTTGGACCAGCGCCTTGCGAAAGCCGTGTCGGCCAACCTGAAATACCTGCTGGCCGTGCTGGTGGCAGGCGGACGCTGGGATAGCGCCATCGCGCACTTGCGCCGCGAGGCGGGACTGGCCAGCAATAACGCGGAACAGGTGTTGCAGCGCCTGCGCATCGAGCGCCGTCTGGATCGCAGTAGCGGCGTGGGCCTGGCGGCGCTGCGCACCTTGCCGCTGCTGCGCCGCGTGGCGGGCAGTACGGCTCGCATCAGTTTGAGTCCCCAGGCCGAGCCGGCGCCGCCCGCGCTGCAGCAGTGGATTGCCGCAGTCAGCGGGGAAATCGATGCGCTGCTGCGCGGTGTGGCGGGCACGCCTTCCTGCGCGCCCTGCGCCAGCGACGGCTTGACCGCCCTGCAAGCCGATGCCGTGGCCCAGGTGCAGTTACTGCGTGGCTTGCTGCGCGAGCATGTGCACGCGCATGTTCAAGTTCAAGCGCAGGGGACGCCGGAAAAATTGACGCAGGCCGCAGACTAGGGGCCGCCCACCCTGTCCCGTGATGACTGCCATGGCGCATGGTTCTCATTGCGCGTTAGCAGTGTTGATACCCGATGAGGCAGCGTGACGCGTGACGGGGTGGCGATAAAAAATGCAGCGCTGGCGGCCTTAGGCGCGCGCGCGGTCATGTCGCCACAGCACGTCGCTGCCGCCGGCAAAGCGGTTCAGCACGCGCGACAGCACGAACAGCAAGTCCGACAAGCGATTCACGTACTGGCGTGGATGTTCGTGCAGGGTTTCCGCATTGGCCAGCGTGACGATGCTGCGCTCGGCGCGGCGGCACACAGTGCGGCAGACGTGCGCCAGCGAGGCGGCGCGTGAACCGGCCGGCAAGATGAATTCACTCAGGGCGGGCAAGTCCGCATTGTATTTCGCCAGTAAATCATCAAGGCGCAGCACATGCTCTTCCTTGATCAGCTGGTAGCCGGGGATGCAGATTTCTCCGCCCAGGTCGAACAGGTCGTGCTGGATGGCTACCAGCTCTTCGCGCAAGGCGTCGGGCATGGCTTCGCACAGCAGCAAGCCGATATTGGAATTGAGTTCGTCCACGTCGCCCATGGCGTGAACGCGGGCGCTGTCCTTGCTGGTGCGGCTGCCGTCGCCCAGGCCTGTGCTGCCATTGTCGCCCGTGCGGGTGGCGATTTTCGAAAGTCGGTTGCCCATGATGCTGATCCTGTCAAAGAAGAATGGGAGCAGCATACGACACTGCGCGCCGCCTGACCGCAGATTTGCCTGCAAATTGGACAAAAAATGCGCTGCGCGCCACTTTTGTGCTTACAATCAGTACACGACCATGCCTGTCTGCCCCCTATCTTATGCTCAAAGCTGCCCCTGAATCCGGATTCACCGTCGCACGCCAGCAAGTTGTCGTCGCGGCCCTGCTGGCCGTGCTGCCGGCTCGCTGCGTGCTGTCCGACGCCGAAGATACGCGCCCGTACGAATGCGACGGCCTGGCCGCTTACCGTCAGTTGCCGATGGTGGTCACCTTGCCTGACACGGAAGAGCAAGTCATCGCCATCCTCGGCGTCTGCCGCGAGTTGAATGTGCCGATCGTGCCGCGTGGCGCCGGCACGGGCTTGTCGGGCGGCGCCTTGCCCATCGCCGACGGCGTGGTGCTGTCGACGGCGCGCCTGAACCGCATCGTGCGCCTCGATGCCTACGCGCGCACGGCCGTGGTGCAGCCGGGCGTGCGTAACCTGGCCATTTCCGAAGCGGCGGCGCCGTACGCGCTGTATTACGCGCCCGACCCTTCGTCGCAAATCGCCTGCAGCATCGGCGGCAACGTGGCGGAAAACTCGGGTGGCGTGCATTGCCTGAAATACGGCCTGACCGTGCACAATGTGCTGCGCGTGCGCGTCGTTACCATCGCTGGCGAGGTGCTGGAATTGGGCGGCGAATGCCTCGATTCGCCCGGCCTCGACCTGCTGGCCGTCTTCATCGGCTCAGAAGGCATGCTCGGCATCGTCACCGAAGTGACGCTCAAACTGATCCCGAAGCCGGCCACCGCGCGGGTCATCATGGCGTCGTTCGGCGACGTCGTCACGGGCGGCAATGCGGTAGCCAACGTGATCGCCGCCGGCATCATCCCGGCCGGACTGGAAATGATGGACCAGACGTCCTCGCGCATGGTCGAACCGTTCGTCAAGGCTGGCTACGACACCGATGCGGCGGCCATTTTGCTGTGCGAAGCGGACGGCACGCACGAGGAAGTGGACGAGGAAATCGCCCGCATGACGGCCGTGCTGGAAGGGGCCGGCGCCAGTGCCATCGCCGTCTCGCAGTCGGAAGCTGAGCGCATGAAGTTCTGGTCCGGCCGCAAGAACGCCTTTCCCGCCGCCGGGCGCATCTCGCCCGACTACTACTGCATGGACGGCACCATCCCGCGCAAGCGCCTGGCCGAAGTCCTGACCGGCATCGCCGCCATGGAAACGACGCATGGCTTGCGCTGTGCGAACGTGTTCCACGCGGGTGACGGCAATCTGCATCCTTTGATCCTGTTTGACGCCAACGAGCCCGGTCAATTCGAGCGCGCCGAAGCGTTTGGCGCGGACATCCTGGCCCTTTGCGTCGCAGTGGGCGGCACCATCACGGGCGAGCATGGCGTGGGCATGGAAAAGATCAATTCCATGTGCGTGCAGTTTACGCGCGCCGAACTCGATGCCTTCTTTGCCGTCAAGCGCGCCTTCGATCCCCACGCCTTGCTGAACCCGGACAAGGCGATACCTACCTTGAACCGCTGCGCTGAATTTGGCAAGATGCATGTGACGGCCGGACGCCTGCCGTTTGCCAACCTGCCGCGTTTTTAATTTTCCGGAGACTCCTTTGCAAGCGATAGTGGAACAATTCAGGCAGCGCATCGTCGCCGCCAGCGCAGCGGGCAGCCCCTTGCGCCTGCGCGGCAGCGGTAGCAAAGACTGGTATGGCCAGCAATTCGACGGCGAGGTGCTCGATACGCGCGCGTATGCCGGCATCATCGACTATGAACCGACCGAGCTGGTGATCACGGCTCGTTGCGGCACGCCGCTGGCCGAGATCGAGGCGGCGCTGGCCGCGCGCAATCAGATGCTGGCCTTCGAGCCGCCGCATTTCGGCCCCGGCGCGACGGTCGGTGGCGTTGTCGCTAGCGCCTTGTCCGGCCCACGCCGGGCCAGTGCCGGCGCGCTACGTGATTTTGTGCTGGGCGCCGTGCTGATGGACGGCCATGGCGAACGCCTGGCTTTTGGCGGGCAAGTCATGAAAAACGTGGCCGGCTACGATGTCTCGCGCCTGCTGGCCGGCTCGCTGGGGACATTGGGCCTGATCCTGGAAGTGTCGCTGAAAGTACTGCCCTTGCCGCTGCGCGAAGCGACCTTGCGCGTGGCGTGCGCGGAAATCGCCGCCTTGCGCATGCTCAATGAATGGGCGGGAAAACCGTTGCCGATATCGGCCAGCTGCTGGCATGACGGCGTGCTGACGCTACGCCTGTCCGGCGCCGAAGCGGCCGTGTCGGCGGCGCTGCGCACGCTGGGCGGCCAGTTGCTGGCAGCCGAAGACGCGGCCGCCTTCTGGTTGTCCGTGCGCGAGCAGACGCACGCTTTCTTTACAGACGCGGACAGCCTGTGGCGCTTATCGTTGCCGCCGCACGCCAGCGCCATGATTTTAAAAGGGCAGCAACTGATCGAGTGGGGTGGCGCGCAGCGCTGGCTGAAGCTCGATGCCGCCGCCGACGTGCAAGGTGCTCAGGAAATCCGCCAGGCGGTGGCTGCCGCCGGCGGCCACGCCACCCTGTTCCGCGGCGGCGACAAGACGGTGGGCGTGTTCCATCCGCTGGCGCCGGCTGTTGCAACTATCCACCAGCGCCTGCGGCAGGCTTTCGATCCTGCCGGCATCTTCAACCCGCACAGAATGTATTGAGCGCGCATGCAAACCAATCTCGCCGATTTCATCAAAAATACGCCGGCAGGCGACGAAGCCGAAGCCATCCTGCGCGCCTGTGTGCATTGCGGCTTTTGCACGGCCACCTGTCCCACTTACCAGCTGCTGGGCGATGAACTCGATGGCCCGCGCGGACGCATTTATTTGATCAAGCAAGTGCTCGAAGGCGCGCCCGTCACTGCCAAGACGCAGATGCACCTGGACCGCTGCCTGACCTGTCGCAACTGCGAGTCGACCTGTCCCTCGGGGGTGCAGTACGGGCGCCTGGTCGACATCGGCCGCAACGTCGTCGATCAGCGCGTGCAGCGACCCTTGCGCGAGCGGGCCTTGCGCTTCGCGCTGAAGCAAGCCTTGCCGCGCCGCTGGCTGTTTACGCCCGTCTACAAGGTGGGGCAGGCGCTGCGGCCCTTGCTGTCAAAAAGCTTGCAGGACAAGCTGCGTCCGGGCGCCGAGGCTGGCGCATGGCCCACACGCCAGCATGCGCGCAGCATGCTGCTGCTTGACGGCTGCGTGCAGCCGGCCATGTCGCCGAACATCAACGCGGCCACGGCGCGCGTGCTCGACGCCTTGGGCGTGCAGTTGGTCAATGTACCGAAGGCCGGCTGCTGCGGCGCGCTGCGCCATCACTTGAACGATCAAGAGGCGGCGCTGGACGATATGCGCCGCAATATCGATGCCTGGTGGCCGTATGTCGAGAGCGCGGAAGCCATCGTCATGACGGCGTCTGGTTGCGGCGCCACGGTGAAGGAATATGGCCATCTGCTGGCGCACGATGCGCAGTACGCGGACAAGGCGCGGCGCATCGCCGCGCTGACGCGCGATTTGTCCGAGATCATGCCGGCGTTTGAAGCGCAGCTGGTGGCGCAGCTGAAGGGCGGCATCGGCAAAAGAGTCGCCTACCACCCGCCATGCACCCTGCAGCATGGCCAGCAAGTGCGCGGCAAGGTGGAGCAGGTGCTGCGCGCCGTCGGCGTCGACGTGCGCCTATGCGCCGACAGCCATCTGTGCTGCGGTTCGGCCGGTACGTATTCGATCTTGCAGCCGGCACTCTCGCAGCAGCTGCGTGACAACAAGGTGGCGAACCTGGAAGCGTGCGAGCCGGAGATGATAGTGTCGGCCAATATCGGCTGCCTGAGCCACCTGCAGTCGGGCACACAGACGCCCGTGCGGCACTGGATCGAGCTGATTGACGCGGCCTTGAGCGCCGTTAAATAGGCGTTTCGCTGTACTGCGCGATGCGCCATTGCGGGGCAGGGATGAAATTATTTGCCCACTCCAGCACGGCGTCAGCCTGCATGGGGCGGGCGATACCGTAGCCTTGCGCGAGGTCGCAACCGAGCTGTATCAGGCGCGCGCCATGCTCGACGCTTTCCACGCCTTCGGCAATCACTGTCAGGGAAAATGAACGGGCCAGGCCGATGACGGCGCGCACCAGGTGCAGGTCGTCGCGGTCGTTGAGCATATTGCGCACGAAGCTCTGGTCGATCTTGACGATGTTCGCCGGCAGGCGCTTCAAATAGGACATCGACGAGTAGCCGGTGCCGAAATCGTCGAGCGCGAACGTGATGCCCAGCGCCTGGCAGGCGCGGATGATGCGGCGCACGTCCTCGATGTCGTGCAGGGCTGACGATTCGAGGATCTCCAGTTCCAGCATGCTGGCGCACACGCCGGGAAATTCGCCAAGGATGGTTTCCAGGCGCGAGACGAAGTTTGCTTGCTGGAAGTGGCGTGCCGCGATATTCACGCTGACCACCCAGTGCTTGCCGGCGGCGCTCCAGCGCTGCATCTGCCGCAGGGCCTGGCGCAGCACCCATTCGCCGATGTTGATGATCAGGTCCGTCTGCTCCACCAGCGGCAGGAATTGCGCGGGCGCCAGCACGCCGCGGCGCGCATGCTGCCAGCGTAGCAGTCCTTCCATGCCCACCACGGTGCCGGCGCGCATGTCCACCTTGGGCTGGTAGTACAGCCGCAGCTCGCCGTTGATCAGGGCATGGCGCACTTCCGTACGCTGGTTATGGTGAGTGCGCACTTCTTCATCGAGGTTGGTGTCGAAGAAGTGGTATTGGTTGCGTCCCGTCAGTTTCGCCTGGTAGACGGCGTGGTCGGCGTGGCGCAGCAGGCTTTCCGTATTCAGATCCTTGCCCGCGTAGACGGCGATACCGACGCTGGCCGTCATGTGCAGCGCCTGCTGGTCGCACTGGTAGGGGTGGCTCAATTCCTGCAACAATTGCGTGACATTGTGTTCGATGCTGGCGATGTTGGCCTGGCCGCACAGCAGAATGACGAATTCATCGCCGCCCAGGCGCGCCGCGTAGTGGACCTGGCCCGTAAAGCTGTGCAGCCGGCCCGCCACCTGCTTGAGGATTTCATCGCCCGCTTCGGCGCCATGGCGGTCGTTGATGGCCTGGAAGTGGTCGAGGTCGAACAGGCAGATGGCCAGCAGGCGCTGACGTTCGCGCGCGAGGAACAGTTCCTGTTCGAAACGGGCGGCCAGCGCGGCGCGGTTCGGCAAGCCCGTCAGCACATCATTGTAGTTCTGCCATGACATTTTTTGCATCGCTTGCTGCATGTGCACGGTCTCGTTCAGTTGTTCACCCAGTTGGCGCTGGCTGGTCTTGAGCGAGGTCAACAGCTCTTCGATATCGCCGGCCATGCTGTTGAACGACTGTGATACCGCGTGCGCTTCGGGCGTGGTACCGGCTGCCAGACGCACGCCGAAGTTGCCTTCACGGAAGCGGTCGGTCGCTTGCACGAGCCGCGCCAGCAGCCGCCGGTGCGATGCCAGGATCATGCCCAGCAGGAGGAAGACCAGCACGATATTGATGGCGCTGAGGACGGCCTGCTCGCACACCCTGTGCCACACCTGCGCCAGGGGCAGGCCGGGCGTGTAGTGCAAATCGAGGATGCCGTCGCCGCCGTCGGGCAGCGCCACTGTCAGGCGGCTGCGCATGGCCGTGATGCCGGCCAGGCGCGCGAACCAGACCGGTACGCTGGCCGTAGCAGTGCCGGCCAGCGCTGTGTCTGCCAATACCTCGACCTGTCCGTCAGCTGTATGCCAGCGCGCGGAGGCGAGGCTGCGGTTCAGCGGCAGGGCGCTGCGCAGCACTTGGCGCACGCTGTCGTGCATTGCGTGGCGGTCAGTGCGCACGGCCAGCGGCAGCACCTTATTGGCCAGGAACAGGTCGAGTTGCCGGGCATCGCTCTGGTAGCGCGCGCTGGCCAGCGCGCTTTCAGTACTGAGCAAGGCATGATAACGGACAGCGGAAACGACGAGTATCAGGCAGGAAATAGGAATGAATAGGCGGCAATAAATGCCCATCCGCATCCATGAAGCTATTATTTTCCCAAAGACTGGCATCGTTTTTTGATCGATATTGACGAATAATTATGTCAACATTATCACCGAAATTTGCTATTGGAAACACAATAATAATATCAAGCATGAAATAAACACGGATAGCTTGATTTCAGCGCTTTTTGTTACAAATCAAATCATCGAATCGCTATTCTTGCAGCAATTGCCGAATGTCAGCCGCCAGGCTGGCCGGTTTGCTGGTCGTGGCGTAGCGGCGAAACACGCTGCCATCCTTGCGCACCAAAAACTTGGTGAAATTCCATTTGATGGACTGCGTGCCCAGTACGCCGGGCGCTGCCTGTTTTAGTTGCGCAAACAGGGGGTGAGTATGCGGGCCATTGACATCGATCTTGGCAAACAGGGGAAAGGTGACGCCGAAGTTCTTTTCGCAAAAGGCTTTGATTTCCTCGTTCGAGCCCCTTTCCTGCTGGCGAAATTGATTGCAGGGAAAGCCCAATACGACCAGGCCCTGCGCATGGAATGTGCGGTACAGCGCTTCGAGCCCCTGGTATTGCGGCGTGAAGCCGCAGGCGCTGGCCGTGTTGACGATCAGCAATACCTTGCCCCTGTAGCGCGCCAGGTCGACCGGCGCGCCGTCCAGCGCCTCGGCCTGGAAATCGTAGATGCTGCTCATGTCAGAGCAGTCCCAGTGTGGTGGCGTTCGCCGGCGCCGCTGCGAACGCCGTTGCGCCCTTGAGCTTGATTGCCAGGCGCAGGTCGTTGACGGAGTCCGCATTGCGCAGCGCGTCTTCATGGCTGATGGCGCCCGCCTCGTGCAAGTCGAACAGGGCCTGGTCGAAGGTCTGCATGCCGTGCTCGCGCGACTTTTTCATCAATTCCTTGATTTCGTGCACCTGGCCCTTGAAGATCAGCTCGCTCATCAGCGGCGAATTGAGCAAGATTTCCAGCGCCGCCTTGCGTCCGCCACCATCCTTGTTGGGGATCAAACGCTGCGAAATCATGCCTTTCAAATTCAGTGACAGGTCCATCAGCAGTTGCTGGCGCCGCTCTTCGGGGAAGAAATTGATGATACGGTCCAGCGCCTGGTTGGCATTGTTCGCGTGCAGGGTCGCCAGACACAAGTGTCCCGTTTCGGCAAACGCGATGGCGTGGTCCATGGTGTCGCGGTCACGGATTTCGCCGATCTGGATCACGTCGGGCGCCTGGCGCAAGGTGTTTTTCAGGGCCGTGGCCCAGTCGTCCGTGTCGACGCCTACTTCGCGCTGGGTGACGATGCAGTTGCCGTGCGGATGGATGAATTCCACGGGGTCTTCGATGGTGATGATGTGGCCATGGCTGTGGGCGTTGCGGTGGCCCAGCATGGCGGCCAGCGTGGTCGACTTGCCGCAGCCGGTAGCGCCCACCATGATGACGAGCCCGCGCTTGCTCATCACGATATCTTGCAAGATGCTGGGCAAGCCCAGTGCGTCCAGCGTGGGGATGGCGGTATTGATCAAGCGCAAAACCATGCCTGCCTGGCCCATCTGCATGAAGGCGGACACGCGGAAGCGTCCCAGTCCGTCCGGGCTGATGGCAAAATTGGCTTCGCGGCTGGACTCGAACTCGGCGGCCTGGCGTGCATTCATGATGGCGCGCACGTAGCCAGCCGCCTGCTGCGCGTCGAGCACGCCACCGGCCAGCGGCGTCAGTTTGCCGTCGAGCTTGATGGCGGCGGGAAAGCCGACCGTGATGAACAGGTCCGAGCCGCCGCGCGCGCGCATCTGCGCCAGCAGCGCGTGCATGGCGCCATAGTGTTCGTGCGTCGTTTGCATGGCTTATCCGGGGAAGTTTTCAGGGGACTTGGCGGCCGTGCGGGCCGTTTCGGGCGAGATTGTGCCGCGCCGCACCAGGTCGGACAGGCACTGATCGAGTGTTTGCATGCCGACGTTGCTGCCCGTCTGGATGGCCGAATACATTTGCGCCACTTTCGCTTCGCGGATCAGGTTGCGCACGGCCGGCGTGGCCAGCATGATTTCATGCGCAGCCACGCGGGCGCTGCCGTCTTTGGTTTTCAGCAAGTTCTGCGAAATGACGGCTTGCAAGGATTCGGACAGCATGGCGCGCACCATTTCCTTTTCCTCGGCCGGGAAAACGTCGATGATGCGGTCGATCGATTTCGCCGCCGACGAGGTGTGCAGAGTGCCGAACACCAGGTGGCCCGTCTCTGCCGCCGTCAGTGCCAGGCGGATGGTTTCCAGGTCGCGCAATTCGCCCACCAAAATCACATCCGGATCTTCGCGCAGGGCCGAGCGCAGTGCATTGCTGAACGAATGCGTGTGCGCGCCCACCTCGCGCTGGTTGATCAGGCATTTTTTTGGCACATGCACGAATTCGATCGGATCTTCGATGGTGAGAATATGCTGGTGCAGGCGCTCGTTGACGTGGTTCACCATCGCCGCCAAGGTGGTCGACTTGCCGGAACCGGTCGGGCCCGTCACCAACACAAGGCCGCGTGGACGCATGGCCAGCTCGCCGAAGATGCGCGGGGCGTTGAGTTCGTCCAGCGTCAGCACCGTCGAGGGAATCGTGCGCAGCACGGCCGAGGCGCCCCGTTCCTGGTTGTAGGCGTTGACGCGGAAGCGTGCCAGGCCGGGAATCTCGAACGAAAAATCGCATTCCAGCGCTTCTTCATACGCCTTGCGCTGGCTGTCGTTCATGATGTCGTAGATCATGCTGTGTACTTCCTTGTGCTCGAGCGGCGCCACGTTCAGGCGGCGCACATCGCCATGCACGCGTATCATCGGCGGCAGGCCGGAAGACAGGTGCAAGTCGGAAGCCTTGTTGCTGACGGAGAAAGCGAGTAGTTCGGAGATGTCCATTTATAATCCCTGTGCCTGCATTGATGGGTTGGCGCACTGTGCCGCAGCCCCTATACACTAGAAAATGATTATGTCCACAATCGAACAGAACTTGCAAGCCGTGCGCGACAGTATTGCGCAAGCGGCGATGGCGGCGCAGCGCGCGCCGGACGAGGTGAGCCTGCTGGCTGTCTCGAAGACCTTCGGCGCCGATGCCGTGCTGGCAGCGATGCGTGCGGGCCAGACGGCGTTTGGCGAAAATTATTTGCAGGAAGCGCTCGACAAGATGGCCGCCGTCGCGCTGGCAGTGCCGCAAGGCGGTCCCGTCTGGCACTTTATCGGCCCCATCCAGAGCAACAAGACGCGCCCCATCGCCGAACACTTCGACTGGGTGCACACGGTGGAGCGGGAAAAGATCGCCGTGCGCCTGTCCGAGCAGCGCCCGCCCGGCTTGCCGGACCTGAATATCTGTCTGCAAGTCAATATCAGCGGCGAGGCCAGCAAGAGCGGCGTGACGCCGGCAGAACTGCCGGCGCTGGCGCGCGCCGTGTCGCAACTGCCGCGCTTGCGCTTGCGCGGCCTGATGGCCATTCCCGAGCCGGAAACGGAACTTGCACGCCAGCGCATTGCGTTTGGGCAATTGCGTGCGCTGTACCAACAATTGAATGCGGATGGGCTGGCGCTCGACACCCTCTCGATGGGCATGTCGGCCGACTTGCGCGCCGCCGTGCTGGAAGGCGCCAGCATCGTGCGCGTGGGCAGTGCCATCTTCGGTTCCCGGAATTACTCCTGATTATTCCTGATTTTTTGAAAGCACAGCCATGACGACAGAATTAACTATCGCCTTTGTGGGGGGCGGCAACATGGCCGCGGCCCTGATTGCCGGCCTGGCAGGCAAGCTGACCCTGGGCGGCAACATCCACGTGATCGACCCGTATGCGCCTGCGCTGGAAAAATTGCAGGCGCAATTTGGCGTCACGACGGCCCCTTGCGCCAGCGACGCGCTGCGTGCCGTGGACGTGATCGTGCTGGCCGTGAAGCCGCAAAGCATGCGCGAGGTGGCGGCGCAGTTGCTGCCCTTCCTCGATGGGGAACGAGCGCCATTGATACTCTCGATTGCCGCCGGCATCCGCGCCGCCGACCTGTCGCGCTGGCTCGGCGATTATCGCGCCATCGTGCGCTGCATGCCGAACACGCCGGCCCTGATCGGCATGGGCATCACGGGCATGGTGGCCAGCGGCGGCGTCAGCGAAGAGCAAAAGAAGACGGCGGACGCCATCCTGCGCGCCGTCGGCCAAACCGTCTGGCTGGCTGACGAAGCCAAGATCGACCCTGTCACGGCGCTGTCCGGCAGTGGCCCGGCATATGTGTTTTACTTTATCGAAGCGATGCAGCAGGCGGCCACCGAACTGGGCTTGACGCCGGAGCAGGGTACGCAACTGGCGCTTGCCACCTTCACGGGCGCAGCGCAGCTGGCGGCGAACTCCAGCGAAGCCGTGTCGCTGCTGCGCGAGCGCGTCACCTCGAAAGGCGGCACGACTTATGCAGCGCTGACCAGCATGCAAGAGAGCGGCGTGAAGGAGGCCATCGTCAAAGGCATCAAGGCGGCCGCGCAGCGCGGGCGCGAGATGGGCGAGGAATTGGGGAAGTGAGTGGGGAAATGAGTGGGGAAATAAGTGGCTGAGTAAGCATATCAGCTTGCCGCCGCGTCAGCCCGCCTGCATGGGCCGGCCCGGCGATTGATCCTGCGGCGTTGGCAGCAAATGGCGGCAGATAGCAGTAGATAGAAGTATATTGTAGTAGATAGCCGGGTGCGCTAGCTGCTTGCAGCTACACGCTGAACATGACGGCCAGTACTGCCACGACCAGCGTGGCCGTGGTCGTCCTGTTATTTTTTCTAAAACGCTGCATTAGCGCCAGATAGGACAGGAAACGCAGCGATTCTTCTTCCATGTCCACGCCCGCCAGTGCCAGACGGGTCTGGACGATGGCGGCCGCTTCGCTGCGGCTTGGGTGCCAGGGCGCTAGGGCAGATGGCTGCACGATAGCCATCTGCTGCCTTTCGCGTCAGGCGACGGTCGGCGCCGCCGGTACTGTGCCGTGCTGTCTAGCGCCGTGACGAAGCCAGCAGCAGGCCGAACAGCACGCCCACGACGGCGCCTGCGCCTACGGCTTTCCATGGATTGTCCTGCACGTATTCGTCGGTGGCCTTGGCTGCCTTCTTGGTGCGTTCGAGCAAGTCTTCTTCCAGCTTGATCAAGTCTTTTTTGGCCGTTTCCAGGGTGGCGATGAACTTGTCCTTGACGGCTTTGACATTCTCGCCCGTCTGATCCTTGGCGCCATCGAGCCAGCCTTCCGCTTCATTGATGACGGTCTTGAGGTCGCCGACCAGTTTGTCGCGGGCCTTGTCGGCGTCGGCGAGAAAGCTGTCGCTGCTGGATTTTCCGGTATGTATTGAGCTCATGTATTACCTCATGGAAGTGAAACTGCACAGTGAAATACCAGTGTAGGCAGCAGCGGACGGCTTAGCCTTGCGTCGGCGCAAGGGCTGCCGCAGCGCAAGGATCGTTGATTAGCGGAAAGCAAAGTCCAGCACCACGCCCGCAAACACCGCTGCTCCCAGCCAGTTATTATGCCGGAACGCCGCAAAACACGGCATACGCTCGCGTGCGCGGATCAGGGTGTAATGGTAAGCGGCGCAGCCGGCCGCCACCAGCAGGCCTGCCGCATACCAGTAGCGCAAGCCCAGGTACCAGCCGCAGACTAGCCACAGCAGCAGGAAAGCGCCATAGCACAGCATGATGATAGTTACGTCGTAGCGGCCAAAGGTGATGGCCGAGGTCTTGATGCCGATCTTTATATCGTCGTCGCGGTCGACCATCGCGTATTCCGTATCGTAGGCTACGGCCCAGAAGACATTGCCCAGCAGCAGCAGCCAGGCAACGACGGGCACGCCATCCGTGATGGCGGCAAAGCCCATGGGAATGCCGAAGCCGAAGGCGATGCCCAGGTAGGCTTGCGGAATCGCAAAGAAACGCTTGAAGTAAGGATAAGTGCCGGCGATGATGACGGCGGCCACCGACAATTGCTTGGTGAGGGCGTTCAAGGGCAGGGTCAGGCAGAAGGCCAGCACGCTCAGCACGCCAGCGACGGCCAGCGCTTCCTTGCCGCTGATGCGCCCGCTGGTGATCGGGCGGTCCTGCGTGCGCTTGACGAATTTGTCGATATCCTGGTCGGCGTAGTCGTTGATGGCGCAGCCAGCCGAGCGCATCAGGAAAGTACCGAGGGTGAAGATGAGCAGCATTCGCCAGTCCGGTACGCCCTGCTGCGCCAGCCACAGTGCACACAGGGTAGGCCATAGCAGCAATACGGTGCCGATAGGCTTGTCGAGCCGTATCAGGCGGAAATACAGCGCCAGCTTGTTCATGGAAGACTCAATCTTGTTGAAGAGAAAAGTCGATTATCGCAAATAGTATGTGAATGTACTATTTTGCGCTTGGGGCGCTAGTGTTTTTCCTGGCCCAAGGGGGTGATGCCGGGCAAGTCGCAGCTGGCGATCGCCGCGCACAGGGTATCGATGGCCGCCTTGCGCGTAAAACTCTTGCGCCATAGCATCACCACCCGGCGCGATGGCACGGGAGCGGCAAATGGCCGGTATTCGAGCATGCCTTCGGCGGTATGCATATTCGATACGGAGGCACGCGGCAAGACGGTCAGGCCAATGCCGCTGGCCACCATGTGGCGGATGGTTTCCAGTGAGGAACCCTCAAACGTGCGTTGCATGCCATTGCCTGGCGAAGAAAAACGCGCCATTTCGGGGCACACTTCCAGTACCTGATCGCGAAAGCAGTGACCATTGCCTAGCAACAGCATGGTTTCCGATTTCAAGTCTTGCGCGGCGATTTTTTCACGCGCCGTCCACGCATGCTGGCGCGACATGGCCACGACGAACGGTTCGTCATACAGTTCCTGCATGGCCATGCCGTGTTCGGGCAGGGGCAGGGCCATGATGGCCACGTCCAGTTCGCCCTGGCGCAGCAATTCGAGCAGGCGAACCGTGAAGTTTTCCTGCAAGATCAAGGGCATCTGCGGCACTTGTTCTATCATGGCCTTGACCAGGGGCGGCAGCAGATAGGGGCCTATCGTATAGATGACGCCCAGGCGCAGGGGACCGGCCAGCGGGTCCTTGTTTTGCTTGGCGAGTTCCTTGATGGCGGCCGTCTGTTCCAGTACGCGTTCGGCTTGCGCAATGATCTGCGCGCCCAGGGGCGTGACGGAGATTTCCGTGCCGCCCCGTTCGAACAGCAGCACACCCAATTCGTCTTCGAGTTTCTTGATAGCCACCGAGAGGGTGGGCTGGGCGACGAAGCAAGCCTCAGCGGCATGGCCGAAGTGCTTCGCTCGCGCGACTGCAACGATATATTTCAGTTCAGTCAGTGTCATGGGGTGATTGAAACACAGGAAGTGCTTACTTGCAATGAATGAAAGGTGGCGCAAACGTAAAACTGTGGCGCCGATGGCGTATTGTAGCGGATCGCCCCCTATAATGCGGGACCGGGCCGCGCAGTGCGGCGGCGATGCTACTGCAGATGCAGATGCAGGCGCTGGAAGCGGCAATCAATGACTGGCGTCGCAGGCAAGCGTCGCGCGGCAATGCATATGCGCCGTCGCCGCCCGTCAGCTGTCTGGTCAGCTTTCTGGCCGGCGGGGATGCTTTGACGATTTAATCTCGGCAAGAGTGCATCGCCGAAGACTGTCTGGAGCCGGCTATCCTGGTGTGGATCGATGCCTGGTGCCACCGTGGCGGCGGCAGGCAAGGCGATAGCCACGCCGGAGCGTGCCCATATTTAACCCAACAAGAGACATCCATGCCTGATTTTGAAAACAAACTGTGCGCTCGTGACGACCTGCGCGCGCGCGCGCAAGCGCTGCCGAAACCGGTGGTGGTAACGAATGGCGTGTTCGATATTGTGCACCGCGGACACGTGACCTATCTGGCGCAGGCGCGCGCGCTGGGCGCCTCGCTGGTGGTGGCCGTGAATACTGATGCTTCAGTAAAACGCTTGGGCAAGGGCGACGACCGCCCCCTCAATAGCTGTGAAGACCGCATGGCCGTGCTGGCCGCACTCGAAGCGGTGAGCCTGGTGGTGCCATTCTCGGAAGATAGCGCTTTGGCCGTGGTGCAGGAAATCGAACCGGAAATCTATGCCAAGGGCGGCGACTACGACATGACGGCCATCCCTGAAGGGCAGGCCGTGCTGGCGTATGGCGGCCAGGCCGTGGCCATCGACTTCGCGCATGACCGCTCGACCACCAAGCTGCTGACGAAGGTGCGGATGCAGCAGGGCTGAGGAAGGTCGTCAATGTTTTCACATAGATAAAAAGACGATACTATGAGAAGTGCCAGGGCTGCGACTTCATTGTGCCAGCCCCAGCACCCGTTACACCGTCCGATATGCATTGCTTGTCATAGAAAATACATGGATCTTAAAACTTCTGGGGATTGGGCAGTGCCCTCCGGCGTCTGGTACGTCGATGACGATGGCGCGTGGACCATGCAGCGTAGCGCGGGCGGCCAGAATGTCTCGTCTTTGTTGAGTGCTGCCGATATCGGCAAGCTGATGCACGCGCGGCGCTTGCCGGCAGCAGCCGGCGCCCCCGTGCGGCAGTTTCCGCCTGAATTCTCGTTCGATCCCGTGTCGGGCGCGGCCTTGCAAGTGCCGTCCGACACGGCCGTCACGCCGCCTTGGGTGCCACCCTACGCGGCGCAGCCCGTCAGCGATGTGCCGTCGGCTGGCGCAGCCGGCTTGCGCCAGGCCAGCGTGCCACTGAAATTGCTCGACCGGTGCGTGCGTGAAGAGCATGCGCAGGCCGACGCCTCGCTACCCATGCCGCCGCCGGGAGAATACGAATTTTTTTCCGCCCAGTTTGGTACCAGCGCCGCTGCGCTGTTGGCGCTCGACCCGCGCAAGGCCGTCTTGCACGCCTGGCTGCCCGCCTCGAAACGCTGGCTGGCGCTGGACCCCGAGTATGGCGGCTTGCTGGCCGAGTCGGACTTGGCCCACGGCGCATGGCGTGCCGAACTGGTACCGCAGTTCAACAGCGTGCTGGTCTTGCCGACCAGCCATGGCCTCGCGTGCATTCGTCCCGACGTGCCTTCGCTGAGTTACGTCGTCGAGCATGTGGGCGACGCGCCGTGCGCGGCTGCCCCCGTCTGGTTCCAGAATCGTCTGTGGGCGCCCTTGCGCGATGCCGATGGCCGCATCCGCTTCGTCAACCTCGATGCGCAACAAAAGCCTGGCAGCGATGTGCTGCTCGATGGCATGGTAGACCTGGGTGCCGTGAGCGCCCCCGTGGCCTACCACCGCATGGCCGTGTGGCCTTGCGCTAACGGCCAGCTGCGGCTGCAACTGCAGCCCGATGGCAACGTGGCCGCCTCATTGACGCCCTGGCCCGAAGGGCTGGTGCCGCGCTTTGAATTCGGCAGCCCCTACCTGTCGCGCGACGGTGGCCTGTGGCAACTGTGCTTTGCAAGCCGCCGTGACACCTATGTGTATGTGAAACTCGGTGGCCAGGTCGAGATGGCCGACGCGCTGGCGCCGCGCCTGTGTTCGGGCAGCTTCAATTACCGCTTCGCCACCAAGCTGAAGACGGCGCCGTGGGAAGAACCGGAACACGGCGACGATGGCGGCAAGAACCAGGCGGTCATGCCGCTGCTCGAATCGGGCGGGGGCAACAGCGTCTTCGGCGTCAAGTTCGCCACCAGCGCCGGCCTGTCGAGCGTGCTGCGCTCGAACGAACGCGTGGCGGCCCAGCTGGTGCAGGACGATCAATTGCGTGAAACCGCGTTTCACACCTTTGCCGTCAGCGAGCCGTGGCGCATGCGCCTGTTTGTCCATGAAGGCATGCTGTGGGCATATCACCGGCTGCTGTCGCGCATCGATGGCTGGACCCTGCAGGCATGAAGGCGCATGTCCTGAGCGCGGCCTGTGCCGCTTTATCTTTATTCAGCGCAGCCGGTGTGCAAGCGGTGGGTATCCAGCAAGCGTTTCTGGTGCAAAACTCGGGCTGGATGGAGCCGTTTTATACGGATGAGCATTCGCAATTGAAGGCCCTGGTGGGCGCCGTGGCGCAGGCAGCCACGCAGCCGTCCGATAAAGTTTATACGCTGGCCTTCAGCCAGAGCAGCGGTGCGCACGTGTCGCCATCGCTGCTGGGGCAGGGACAGGGCGGCGCCGGCGTGGCGGGCCAGTTGGCCAGCCTGGGCCTGGCGCGCAAGGGCAATGGCGGCGCGCTGGCCGACACGGATTTCCAGGAAGCCGTCACAAAAACCATCACCGGCCCGTTCCAGTCGGCCTCCGGCATCGTGTGGATCTTTACCAATAACAAGAACAGCCCGAACAACGACAGCCAGACGGCCGAACGCAACCGCGATTTTTATCGCTTGCTGCACCTGGAGCCGTCGATCACCAAGACGCTGGTGTTTCCGCTGCGCATGCCGGTGCAGGGCAAGCTGTACAGCGCCAAGGGCTTGATGGTGTATGCGCTCGCATATGGCCAGCCGGCATCCGAGGCTCTGACCCGCATCCTGGCCGAAGGGCGCTTGTCGCAAGTGCTGACGCGCCCGCCCGCGCGCTTGAAACCGGTAGACCAGGATGGCGTGCGCATCGTGCCGCAGTCCGTCAAGAACAGCGCGAATGTGCATGCCAGCCTGGGCCGCGACGGTCGCACCATCGTGCTCGACGTCGATGCGGCGAACCTGGTGCCGCAAGTGGTGCTGCAGGCGTCACTGCAAAACATGTTTTTCCCGTACGTCATCGACAGTGCCAAGGTGCACGCCAGCCTGGTGGGCCAGAATGCCTCCTTGCACGTTGCGCCAGACCAAATCCACCAGTTGCAACCCGGTGCCAGCCAGTCCGTGCAAGTACAATTTTCGTTGCCGATGGCGCAGATTGCCTCGCCGTGGTCGGCGCAGGCGATTGTCGCCATGGGCAAGCAAGTGATGCTGCCCATGCAGGCGCAAGTGGGCCTGTCGCAGCAGCGGCTGGCCCTGGCCGGCAGTTTTAGCAAGGACTTGCAGGAACTGTTTCCTGGCGACCCAATCTCGGACATGTTTACGTCGCCCGACAGCGTGCGCGCCTCGCAAGCGACGATACCGTTGCTGGTACGCATACAGTATCCGCTGCTGCCCGTGCTGGTGATACTCGCTGCTGTGCTGGCACTCGTGCTGGGCTTGCTGGCGCTGGGCCTGCTCGGCACGCGCGCCACGCGCTACAAGGTGATGGCCGACGGCGTGCAGCGGCAGGTGGGTTTGAAGCCGTTCAAAAGCGTGCAGATTCGCGATGATAACGGCCGCGAGATCGGCGAACTCAAGCGTGGACTGGGCAAGCCGGTCGTCGTGCGCGTGACCGAAGGCCATACCCTGCGCCTGGCCTGAACCCCGATTCCTTAAAAATTACTTCCATTCAACAGAGGCATAATATGGCGCAAGATACTCCCAAAGACAACACAGGCTTTACCTTGCCGTCCCCGTCCCCGGTCCCGGCCCCGGTCCCGGCGTCCGCGCCGCCCGCCGCCGATGCCTTCGCAGCCAGCGGCAGCACTGAGTCAGTGCCGACGCTCGATTCTGCCAGCATGACCGATACCTCGTCGCGCGACACCCTGCTCGGCGGCGTGGTACTGCTGCTGCTGTTCATCGCCTTTTTCTTTGCCAAGAATGCGTATGCGAACGGCCTGGTGGCCAAGCGCGTGCCGCCGAACAAGGCCAACGCCTCGGGCTGGTGGCTGTTCATCTTCCTGGCCAGCCTGGCCACGGGCGTGGTGCTGGCCGCCGTGAATGCGCATAAATTTCTTGCGCCACTGTTCATGGGACCGCTGGTGCTGGTGGGCCTGGTCGCGTTACTGTTGACCTTTACATCGAGCCGCCGCTAAGAATTGACCGTTGCACGCATCATCGAAGGAACCACCATGGCAGAGAACCTGAACCTAACCATCACCGGCGGCGCCAGCGAGCGCAAGCAGGACAAGATCATCGAACTGCGCCCGACCTTGTTCATCGGCATCGGCGGCACGGGCATGCAAGTGCTGATGCGCGTGCGCCGGCGCATCCTCAACACCGTCTGGGGCGGTGCGGGCAAGCGCAAGCGCATTGAGGGGCTGGCGGACTTCCCCATCGCGCAATTCATCCATTTCGACCTCGACAATGGCGCCGTGATCGAAAGCGGCGAGTCGCAGGCGAAGGACTTGCAGTTCGACCAGGTGAAGTTCACGGATGACGACAAGGTGGTCGAATCGTTCGATATGGACAAGTACAGCCGCGATGAAGACTCTCTGGAAAAATATCCGCACATCAAGGAATGGCTGCCGCTGACGCCGCAGCGCATCCGTGAATTGCGTTTCGACATGAGCAGCGGCGCCGGCCAGATCCGCGCCGTCTCGCGTCTGTATTTCTTCGATAAATATGCCAAGATCCGCGACAAGATCCGTTTGAAGTTGAAAGCCCTGAAGGCGGGCCTGTCGCACGAGCGCCAGCTGGCCGAACTGGGGTTGCGCATGGAAACAAACCGTTTCCGCATCGTCATCGTCGGTTCCGTGGCAGGCGGCACGGGTTCCGGTTCCTTCCTCGACATGGGCTTGCTGGCGCGCTGGCTGGCGCGCAGCGAAGTGGGCGCGGCCGACGTGGAGCTGATGCTGTTCTTGCCGACCGGCTACACCAAGGCCAATAAGGACCGGGTCGAGGCCAACGGCTATGCGGCGCTGATGGAGCTGGAATCGGCCATGATGGGCAACAAGGGCTATGTGGGCCGCTGGGATATGTATGATCGGCCGGAACTGACGCGTGAGCCGTACAGCGAAGTCTACCTCATCGATTCAGGTAATCTTGCCCAGCAGCACACCAAGGATGTCAGCGATGTTTACCATATGGTGGCCGACTCGCTGTTCGAGGATTTCGCCTCGGCCGACTTTGCGCGCGCCAAGCGCTCGATCGCCGTCAACCAGGCGCAGCACAAGAATTCCCCGTACAACGCGCCCGTGCCGCAAGACCGTTTCGGCGACATGCGCCTGTATTTTTCGAAGCGCTTTTCCTCATTCGGCATGGCCGTGCTCGATACGCGCCAGGAAGCGGCGCGCGACGAACGGGCCCACCGCTGGGCCGGCGCCATGCTGCAAGCGTTCTTTGGCGTCGGTGGCACGGATGCGGGCGCCAACCGCGCCACCGATGCGCAGCGCGACCATTTCCTGGCCGCCAATATGTTCCTCAAGGGCACGCCGTTCAGCGATTTCCCCGAGTTTTCCGACAGAAGCATTGAATTGAAGCGCTCCAGCGGCGACTTCATCGATTTCCGCCTCGTCGACGAATTGCTGGAAGACCGTCACGGCCATTTGCTCGCCGGCGTGGAAAATCGGGTCAATACGCGCATCAACGATATTCGTACCGGCTTTGACCGCAGCGAATGGCCGGCGCAGGTGCGCGACGCCATGAAACACCTGGAACGCGACGCCGTGCGCGACCAGGATTCCACGGCCGACACGACGGAAGACCGCATCAGCAAGCGCCGCCGCGAAGTGCTCGAAGACGTCAAGAAAGTCGTGCGCGACCAGTTGTATGGTTATCTCGATAATAAAGAGTTTGGCGGCCTGGAATACGTGCTGTCGCTGGTGGAACAGATCAAGGACCGCATCGAGGCGCCCGGCAGCGGCTTGACGGCGCAGATCGGCGCGAATGCCGAGCGCTACCGAGAAATCAAGGAGGCCGTGCGCTCGCGCGAATACGAGCGCCTGTTGAATAATCTGGAGCAGACGCGCAGCACCTTCGGTTTCCTCAGCAATGGTGAAAAGCAGGCTGGCGTGGTGATGGACCATTTGCGTACGGAAATGGCAAACGCACTGAAATTCCATTTGCGCGCCAAGGCGGCGGACGAATCGGTCATCCTGTTGGGCGAATTGTCGCGCTGGCTGGGTAACCGCGTCGGCGTCGATGCGCAAGGCCGCGCGCAGTGGAATGGCTTGGTGGGCGAACTGCAAACGGGCCGCGAAGGCGTGCTGGCCATGCTGGCCGAATTGAAAACGGCAAATATTATCTTGCAAAAGGACTTGCTCAAGGAACACGCGACCCTGATCGTCATCCCCGTCACGGAAAAAGACATTGTGCTGCCGTCGGCGGCCACCTTGCGCCAGTGGGCCGATGAAGCGTTCAAGGACATGGGCGGCTCGAAAGCGCTGTTCCCCATGCTGGGCGAAGCGGCGCAGCGGGGCTTGATACTGTCCAAGGTCACGCGCATGGCCGAGAACATGATCGCCACTGCAGGCTTGGCCGAAGGGGCGACGAGCACGCCCGAGCCCCTGTTCGAGGCGCTCGAACAGATGGACGTGTCCGAACGCCTGGACCGCTTTCGCAAGCTGCTGGCCTGCGCCATGCCGTGGATCGACGCCAATATGGCAGGCGACTTCACGGTCGTGTCGGACCAGTTCAAGTGCGTGATCGGCGTGGCCAACGCTGCCGCCTTCAAGGCGAAGTTCGGCGCCGAACTCGAATCGTGCTTGCCGACCCAGGTGGGCATCACCGTGAGCCAGCTGGAAATCGTCGAGACGGGCATACGCGGGCGCGCCGTCTGCTATTGCGAGCTGGCCGGCGTGCCGATGACGGTGCTGCGCGGCCTGGAAGGCTGGCGCACCAGTTACCGCAAGGAGGGCGACAACGACAAGGCGCCGACCCACACGCATATCGATCCCACCCAATTTACGCACCCGATCGCACCGAACACGGACGAAATGAAGCGCCTGGCGGAAGATTTCGGCGAATTCCTGCAAGCGATCATGCTGTGCATACTGACGCGCCACACGGGCCGGGTCGTGCCGCCGGGGCAGTATCAGTTTGCGGTCGAACCGGGCGACCTGCGCCGCATCGGCAATGAACGGGCCATACGCCAGAACGGCATGCCCGCTTCCTACGCAAAAAATATCACCATGCGTATCGAAGAAAAGCTCGCTGCGCTTGACGCCGTGCAGACGGCGGCCCTGGCGGCGTTGGCAAAATACTATGAACGGGGCGTGTATGCGCCCAAGCTGGTGGCCCAGGCCGATGGCTCGCAACTGCCCTATATCGGCTTCGGTAGCGCCATCGCCGCCGAAGTGGGCAAGCGCCTGGGTGAGTCGGCGCGGCGCAAGGGCATGGCCGGCGATGAGCTCGACCGCACGGTACAAGCCTTGCTGGGCCGCCTGAAGGAATGGGCGAATGTCATCGGCGACTCCGATAGCGATGCGTATGACTGGGAAGTGCGTGAGCCGGAAGCGGATGGCCAGCCGCGTTTGAAATACGCGATCAAGGGGGAAATGCTGGAAGCGGGGCGTCTGGAGCAATTGCTGCGCCCGGCTGCCACGCCGGCGTCCCCCGCGACGCCGGTTTTTGGCATGGCGCCACCACTGCTGGGCGGCATGCCGCCGCCGCTGGTGGAATACCAGTATTTCCTGGGCATCAATGGCCAGCAGCAGGGGCCGTTTACGGCCCAGCAGATCGTGCAGTACGTCCAGGCGGGGCAGGTCGTGCCAAGCACCACCAAGGTGTGGCGCGCCGGCTTGCCGGCCTGGCTAGACCTGGTCCAGTTTCCCGAGCTGGCGCTGCTGTTGCTGAGCGCACCGCCACCGTTGACGCCGCCGCCGCTGTGAATCCTGGAATGACGTATGACGTTGGAATGAAGGATTAGTTGTGGATATCTGCATCAAGTGTCAGGGCGGTCTGTTCAGCGCGGTCAGCCATTGCCCGTACTGCGGTCGCGCCGTCGCTGGCGCTGCCCGGCCAGCCGTGGTCGCACCGCCGCCGCTGCCGCCTGTGTCCGCTTCAGCGCCAGTGGCGCCCAAGCCGCCGCCCCAACCGCTTGCTGCGGCGCCTGTGCCGAAAGCAGCACCGGTGCCGATGCCACCACCGGCGCCAGCCCCGGCTCCGGCCCCGGCAATACTGCTGCCGCCATCGCCATCGCCATCGCCATCGCCATCGCCACCGCCACCGCCACCGCGCAAGTGGCTGCGCTGGCTGGGCGGCGTGGCTGTGCTGGCGCTCGTCATTACCTACATGCATGGCAAGCCGGGCGGCAGCAATGATGCCGCTTGCAATGACGCCATCGATAGCGGCTTGAAGCTGGTAGTCAATGGCAGCCTGGACGGTGCCCGCCAGAAACTGGCGACGGCGAAAAATGCGTGCACGGGCCAGTCGAGCGCCAAGGCCGACGATTTGCAGGCGGCGATCAGCAAGGCGGGCGCCGCGTCCAGTGCTTGCCAGCGCGACGTGCGTAGCGTCAAGCGCGCCATGGATGAGCATCAATTGCAAAACGCCACCCGCCGCATCGCCGCACTCGACGTCGATTGCGCCGGTGCTGCCAGCGTGGCATCGTTGCGCAAGCAACTGGCGCGCCAGCAGGCGGCGGCCGCATCCGTGCTGGTGGGGGTGCGTCAGGCGCTCGATGGCAACGATGCGGTGGCGGCACGCAGTCGCATAGCCCGTCTCGAAGCGATCGACCGCGAAGCGGTGGAATTGCCGCAGTTGAAGGCGGAGGTGCAAGCGTTGTCGGCGGCCCCTGCCCCTGCCCCTGCGCCCGCTTCTGCTGCGCCAGCGCCGGAAACGGCACCGGCCCGCGTCGTGACAACGGAACCGTCGCCCGTGCGCGCGGTCGAACGTTCAGCGGTGGCTGAACGCCGTCCGCTGGAAACGTCGCCGCGCGATAGCGGCGCGGCCACGCGCAACGAGATGGCGCAATCATTCTTGCGCGATGCCGAGCGTTCTTTGTTGGAAGGCAAGTTCGATGCGGCCAAGACGTATCTGGAAAGCGCGCGCCGCGTCGATCCCGGCAATACGCGCATCGACAATCTGTCGCGCCGCATCCGCGAGCGTGAACGGCAAGTGCTGCAGACGGAAACAACGATCAATTAGTCACAGGGGGAGTCACCATGCTCAATTACACCACCTTGCGCGCGGCTGCAGCACTCACTATCGCGGCCATGCTGGCTGGCTGCGCCACGCCGACGATGTCGCCGAACGGCAGGCGCCACGATGGTCGCCATCGGCAAGACGTAACCCAGTCGGCAACGGATGAAGACCCGTGCAGCGTGGGTACGTCGGCGGCGGCCGGCGCAGCCGTGGGGGCGCTGCTGGGCGCGCTGGCGGGCGGCAGGGATGGCGCACTCAAGGGCGCGGCCATCGGTGGCGGCCTGGCGGCGGCAGGTTGCCTGGCCATCAATGTCAATTCGCGCCAAACCAAGACGGCGGCGCAGGCCGATCGCGACTACATTCGCGCGCGTGGCGCGCTGCCGCGCGAACCGCAAGTGGTGTCGTACACGCCGCAGCTGAGCACGTCGACCGTCAAGCGCGGCCAGCCGTTCAAGGTCACTTCGGTGGTGGAGCTGGTCAATGGCAGCGCGCAAAGCGTCAACGACGTGCGCGAAGAGCTGGTGGTGCTCGACCCGCAGGGCCAGCCATTCAAGTCTGGCTCGAAAGCGCTGGCCAGCAGCAATAAATCGGGCGGGCGCTTTGAAAACTCGTTTGAGCTGACCTTGCCTGCCGGCGTGTCGCAGGGCCTGTATGGCATCAAGACGAATCTGTACGTGAACGGCAAGCTGGCCGCTACGCGCGACTTGCGCACGCAGCTCGTGAGGCTGGACGAGCATGGCGGCGCGGCGCAGCTGGCGCTGCGCTGATTGCCGTATGCAAACGCGTAGGTCGGATTAGCGGGGTAAAGCCCCGCGTAGTCCGACAACACCACTAACGCCAACAATGTTGTCGGATGACGGCCCCTTGGGCCTAATCCGACTTACGCGCCGCCCTGGTACCCGTGCTGGCGCCAGGCTTCGTAGACCACCACTGCCACCGTATTGGACAGGTTCAGGCTGCGGTTGTCGGGACGCATGGGCAGGCGGATGCGCTGCTCGGCAGGAAAACCGTCGCGCAGGGCGGGGTCCAGGCCTTTTGTTTCCGAGCCGAATACGAACACGTCACCCGGTAAAAACGCCACCTCGCCGAACGGGCGCGAGCCACGCGTGGTCATGGCGAACATGCGGCTCGGGTCGGGCTGGGTGTCGAGCAGGAAAGCAGCCCAGTTCTTGTGCACCTTCATCTTGGCGTAATCATGGTAATCGAGGCCGGCGCGCTTCATCTTGGCGTCGTCGAGCGGGAAGCCCAGCGGTTCGACCAAGTGCAGCTGTGCGCCCGTATTTGCGCACAAGCGGATGACGTTGCCCGTATTGGGCGGGATTTCAGGTTCTACCAACACTACGTGAAACACGATGCTCTCCTCATGATGCTCTCTTGATATATATAAAAAATCTATCGTTGCCGCAGCGGCGTGCGCGCCACGACCAGGATGCTGACCTTCGCTGCTCCCGCGCGCTTGCAGGCGGCGGCCAGCGCGTTGACGGTGTGGCCGCTGCTCATCACGTCGTCGACGATGCCCACATGGCATCCTTGCAATAACGCCACATGCTGCGGCGCGATGGCGAACGCGTGCGCCAGGTTGGCTTGCCGTTCCTGCGGCGTCACGCTGCTTTGCGCCCGGGTTTCGCGCACGCGCAGCGCCAGGCGAGGCTGCAAGTGTACGTCCAGCAGGCGCGCCAGCGGACGGGCAATTTCCAGCGCCTGGTTGTATCCCCGTTGCGCCAGTCGCGCCGGACCCAGCGGCACGGGGCACAGCAGTTGCGGTGCGTCCCAGCGTGATTGTTGCTCAATAGCAGCATGTAGCAGTTGCGCAAACAAGGGCGCCAGTGCCAGACGCGCGCCGAACTTCAGCTGCAACAGCAGCTGGTCGACCGGCGCCGCGTAATCAAACGCCGTGATCGTGGCGTCGTAGGCGGGCGTGTGGCGCAAACAACGGCCACACAGCGTTGCCACATCAATGTCCGCCAGCCGATTGGCGCACTGACGGCAGCGCGGCCGGATCTTTCCCAAGTACTGCGCGCGACAGGGTGCGCACAGCACCTCCGGGCAGCCGATGCCGCATAGCGCGCACTGTGCCGGCAGTACTGTCGCGCCCAGCCAACGGTGCAGTGCCTGCCATGCGGCATCAAGGCGGCGCTGGGTGGCGGTCCGCATCGCGATGGCGTCGTTCCATGTACACTGCCGACATTATCTCACCTCACCGGTTTCAACATGCCAGTTCCCACCACTCCGCCCAAAATGAGTGCGCCCATCGATGCGGTGCAAGTACGCGATTTCTTTTCCCGTCCGACGCGCATCGCGCCGTCGGACTTCCTGCGCCGCGAAGTCTCAACGCGCATGCACGAGCGCCTGGAGTTGGTGAAAATCACGCCGCAGCGTGTGCTCGATGCAGGCTGCGGCTGCGGTGCGGACCTGGCGCAGTTGCAAAAGGATTATCCCGCCGCGCAGATTATCGGTCTCGATGCAGCGCAAGCGATGGTGCAGGCGGCGCGGGCGCCAGCCTCGAAACTGGCCAGCCTGAATCACTTCCTCAGCAAGTTGCTGCCAGCCAAGGCAGGCGTGGATTTGTTGTGCGGCGACCTCGGCGACTTGCCGCTGGCGCAGGGCAGCATCGACCTCGTGTGGTCCAATCTGGCGCTGCACTGGCATGCCCAGCCCGACCGCGTGTTTGCCGAATGGCGGCGCGCCTTGCGCCTCGATGGCTTGCTGATGTTTTCCTGTTTTGGCCCCGATACGTTGCGCGAAGTGCGCGACGCCTTTGCCGAGGCGGATTTGTTTGCGCATGCCTTGCCTTTTGTCGACATGCATGACTTTGGCGATATGTTGGTCGAGGCGGGCTTTTCCACGCCCGTGCTCGATATGGAGATCATCACTGTTACCTACGCTACGGCGGAAAAACTGCTGGCAGATGTGCGTGCCTTTGGCGGCAACCCGCTCACCACGCGCCGGCGCGGCTTGATGGGCAAAGCGGCCTGGCAGCGCATGCTGGACGCGCTGGAAAAAACGCGCCGTCCCGACGGCAAGCTGGGCCTGAGTTTCGAGGTAATCTATGGCCACGCCTTCCGTCCCGCACCACGCGTGACGCGCAATGGCGAGGCGATCATCCGTTTCGACCTGCCGCGCAAGCCGACATAAAAAGGCAAAGAAACCGATACTTGGTCGGCCGCCGCGCTTGAATGCCACAGCAAGCGTTGCAAAGCGCGCGGCGGCCAGGAGAAGGGCGCGCACAAAGCCGTATAGTGCTTGATGGATTGAAGTTTACTTGATTATAATCGTTGACTGTTTGTCAGCTTGCTAAGTAACCCCAAGCAAATAATTTCCCGAGGATTACTCAGTAAAAAACAAGGGCTGCATACAAAATAAAAAAAACAAAGCAAGACTTATTGGAAGTTACTGCATTAGTATAGTAACCATGTTCCGCGCGATGCTATTTCAAGGTGTGGAAAAAAACAGGGTTCCAGCATGCTTGCGCGCCGCCGTTTTTGCTGCCGCAGCCAGCATGGGATTCGCTGGTGCTTGACGCATATGGCCGTGTTCTGGCCGTGATGCTTTCATGGAGGAGCGGCAGCGGTCCAGTACGGAGAAGTCCGCAGCCGTTTAAAATATCATTATTTTTTGGGTGGTTGGGGAAAACATGACACATGCAAAGCGACTTCAATCGTTGCTGCTCGGGCTGTCTTTGACAGCGTTTGGCATCGGGCGATGGGCCACGGCGGCACCTGCTGCGGGCACCTATCCCGGCACCGGCGGTCCCGTGCCGTTTGAAATGAATCTGCAACCACCGGCGACGCAGATCGCCCATGAAATCTACGATTTGCACACCTGGATGATGATCATTTGCCTGGTGATCTTCGTGGCGGTGTTCGGCGTCATGTTTTATTCCATCTTCAAGCACCGCAAGTCCCTGGGCCACAAGCCGGCCACCTTCCACGAAAGCACTACCGTCGAGATCGCCTGGACCGTCGTGCCTTTCCTGATCGTCATCGGCATGGCCCTGCCTGCCACGCGCACCGTGGTGGGCATGAAGGATACCTCGAACGCCGATATCACGATCAAGGCTACCGGCATGCAGTGGAAATGGGGCTATGACTACCTGAAAGGCGAGGGCGAAGGTATTTCCTTCCTGTCCAACCTGGCCACGCCGCGCGCGCAAGTGGGCGCGCCAGGCCAGCCGGCGACGGAAAAGCGGGGCGAAAACTACCTGATCGAAGTCGACAACGAAGTCGTCGTGCCGGTCAACAAGAAGATCCGCATGGTGCTGACGGCCAACGACGTCATCCACGCCTGGTCCGTGCCCGCCTTTGGCGTGAAGCAGGATGCCATTCCCGGCTTCGTGCGCGATACCTGGTTCAAGGCCGACCATATTGGCACCTTCCGCGGCAATTGCGCCGAGCTGTGCGGCAAGGAACACGCCTTCATGCCCATCGTCGTCAAGGTCGTATCCAACGATGACTACAAGGCCTGGGTCGCGGTAAAACAAAAGGAAATGGCGGCGCTGGCTGATGATCCAAGCAAGGTGTGGACCATCGACGAATTGAAGGTCAAGGGCGAGAAAGTGTATGCGGCCAACTGCGTGGTCTGCCACCAGGCGACAGGCAAGGGCGTGCCCGGTGCCTTTGCGCCGCTCGACGGCTCGGCCTTGGTGAACGGTCCGAAAGCGGAACAGATCCATGTCTTGCTGAACGGGCAAAAGAGCGGCAAGTACCCCGCTGAAATGCCAGCCTGGAAACAGCTGTCCGACACGGAAATTGCGGCAGTGATCACTTACACGCGCAATTCCTGGTCGAACAAGGCCGCAGAGAACATCGTTCAACCAGCCGAAGTCGCGGCTGCACGCAAGTAATGAGGAGCCGTACATGAGCACGAGCACTAGCACCTTGGACCACGCCGGTCACGACCATCACCACGACCACCCCACTGGCTACCGCCGCTGGCTGTTTGCCACCAACCACAAGGATATCGGTACCTTGTACCTGTGGTTCTCGTTCATCATGCTGCTATCGGGCGGCGTGCTGGCCTTGATGATACGTACGGAACTGTTTCAACCAGGCTTGCAATTCTTTCACCCTGAATTTTTCAACCAGTTGACCACCATGCACGGCTTGGTGATGGTGTTTGGCGCCATCATGCCGGCCTTCGTGGGTTATGCCAACTGGATGATCCCGCTGCAAGTGGGGGCCTCCGACATGGCCTTTGCGCGCATGAACAATTTCTCCTTCTGGCTGCTGCCGCCGGCTGCGCTGCTGTTGGCCACGTCCTTCCTCGTGCCGGGCGGCGCCACGGCTGCCGGCTGGACCCTGTATGCGCCGCTGTCGACGCAGATGGGCCCTGGCATGGACATGGCGATTTTTGCCATGCATCTGATGGGCGCTTCATCCATCATGGGTTCGATCAACATCATCGTCACCATCCTCAACATGCGCGCTCCCGGCATGACCCTGATGAAAATGCCGATGTTCTGCTGGACCTGGCTCATTACCGCGTATCTCTTGATCGCCGTGATGCCCGTGCTGGCTGGCGCCATCACCATGACGCTGACGGACCGCCATTTTGGCACTTCCTTCTTTAACGCTGCAGGTGGCGGCGACCCCGTCATGTACCAGCATATCTTCTGGTTCTTTGGCCATCCCGAGGTCTACATCATGATCTTGCCGGCCTTCGGCATCGTCTCGCAGATCTTGCCCGCGTTCGCCCGCAAGCCCCTGTTCGGCTATGCCTCGATGGTGTATGCCACGGCGTCGATCGCGATTTTGTCCTTCATCGTCTGGGCGCACCACATGTTTACCACCGGCATGCCGGTCACCAGCCAGCTGTTCTTCATGTACGCGACCATGCTGATCGCCGTGCCGACGGGCGTGAAAGTATTCAACTGGATCGCCACCATGTGGAAGGGTTCCATGACGTTCGAGACGCCGATGTTGTTCTCGGTCGGCTTCATCTTCGTGTTTACCATGGGCGGCTTCACGGGCCTGATCCTGGCCGTGACGCCGATCGATATCCAGCTGCAAGATACCTATTACGTGGTGGCGCACTTCCACTATGTACTGGTGGCCGGTTCGCTGTTTGCCCTGTTTGCCGGCTTCTACTACTGGTCGCCGAAATGGACCGGCCACATGTACAACGAAACGCGCGGCAAGATCCACTTCTGGCTGTCGCTGATCACCTTCAACGTGACCTTCTTCCCGATGCACTTCCTGGGCCTGGCCGGCATGCCGCGTCGCTACGCCGACTATCCGGCACAGTTCACGGACTTCAATATGATCGCCTCGATCGGCGGCTTCGGTTTTGGCCTGATGCAGGTGTACTTCCTGTTCTTCGTGGTCTTGCCGACCATACGCGGCGGCAAGGCGGCGTCAGCAAAGCCATGGGAAGGCGCGGAAGGCCTGGAATGGACTGTGCCAAGCCCGGCGCCGTTCCACACGTTTGAAACGCCGCCTACCGTCAAGTAGTCATTGTTAATTGATGCCAGTGTCACGGGCCGGCGCTGCTGCCGGCCCCTTTGAATAGAGTGTCTGCCATGACCGAAGTGAAAACTGAGCGCAAGAAACCGAACAACCTGCGTACGGGCTTGATACTGGGGGCCCTGGCGGCCCTCTTCTTCGTGTCCGTATTCGTCAAGCGCATGTGGCTCTGACGTGACGACGCCCCTGCAACAGGAAACACGCGGCCTGAACCGCAAGATGCTGGGCAAGCTGATCGTCATTGCCATCCTGATGTTTGGTTTTGGCTATGCCTTGATTCCCGTCTACAAGCAGATTTGCGAAGTGATGGGCATCAATGTGCTGACGCAAAAAGATGGCACCGTCGCCTACGATAACAATACGCAGGTCGATACGACGCGCAGCATCACCGTCGAGTTCGACGGCAATGCGCAGGGGCCATGGCGCTTCCGCCCGACGGTGTCGAGCATGCAGGTGCACCCGGGCGAACTGGTGACGGTCATGTATGAAGTGGTCAATACACAAAACCGCGTGGTCAACGCGCAAGCCATTCCCAGTTACGCGCCGCAGAGCGCCACGCCGCATTTCAAGAAGGTCGAGTGCTTCTGCTTCCAGCAGCAGACCTTGAAACCGCACGAAGCGCGGCAAATGCCGGTGGTGTTCTTCCTCGATCCAGCACTGCCGAAAGAGGTGAAAACCATCACCCTGTCTTACACGTTTTTCGAGATTGCCGGTCTGAGCCAGGCTCAAACGCCGGCAGTCCAATAGGAGAGTGGCATGGGTGAACCCAAGCAGCGTGAAAAAGCCTCGTTCCTGTATTCGCTGCGGGCCGTGGTGTGGTCATTTACGGGGCTGCGCCGCAAGAGCGATTTCGACACGGATTCGGCCAAGCTTAATCCTGTGCATATCGTCATCGCCGGCTTCCTGGCGGTGGCTTGCCTGATCGGCATATTGATTTCAATTGTTCAATTCGTCGTTTGATAAATTATAAAAAAACCACCGTAAAGTTTTTGAGGAGATGATGATGAGTTCCAACCACGCCGCCGTACCTTATTACTTCGTGCCCGGCCCATCGCGCTGGCCCATGCTGGGCGGTGCCAGCCTGCTGCTGGCCATGATAGGCGCCTCGGCCTGGGTCAACGACGTCGCCTGGGGCCCGTACGTGAATTACGTGGGCATCGCCGGCATCCTGCTGGTGCTGTACTTCTGGTTTGGCGACGCCATCAGCGAATCGGAACAGGGCTTGTACAGCGAGCGCATCGACCATTCCTTCCGCTGGAGCATGAGCTGGTTCATCTTTTCTGAAGTCATGTTCTTCGCCGCCTTCTTCGGCGCCCTGTTCTATGCCCGCAGCATTTCCATGCCGTGGCTGGCCGATCTTGACCACAAGGTGATCTGGCCCGATTTTGCCGCCCAGTGGGGCAGTACGGGCCCGGCCGGCACGGTGCAGGAATTTACCACCATGACGCCGTTCTGGATTCCCACCATCAATACGGCCCTGCTGCTGACCTCGGGTGTCACCCTGACCATCTCGCACCACGCGCTGCGCGCCGGCCACCGCGCCATGACGGCCCTGTTCCTGTTCGCCACCATCGTGCTCGGTGCCATCTTCATGGGCTTCCAGGTCTATGAATACATGCATGCTTACAGCGAACTGAATTTGAAACTGACGTCCGGCATCTACGGCGCCACCTTCTTCATGCTGACGGGCTTCCATGGCTTCCACGTGACCCTGGGCGCCATCATGTTGTCCGTCATCCTGTACCGCGTGCTGAAGGGGCATTTCACGCCCGATCAGCACTTCGGTTTCGAAGGCGCCGCCTGGTACTGGCACTTTGTCGACGTCGTCTGGCTGGGCCTGTACGTAGTCGTGTATTGGTTATAATGGCTGGGCCGGGCGCGCGCCGTTGAAGGGTGCGCCTGCAGCATGAAAAAAGCCGTACCGGGAGATCCTGGGTACGGCTTTTTTCTTAGTTTAAGAATTTTGCTAACCAAGCAACGTCGTTAGCACCGGGGTCAGTCCCTGCGGGATCGGAATCCGCCCCATTGAGGCGCATTCCCCCGCGGGTCTGACCCCAGCATTTAATGTATTCCCGTCGGCTGAATGTAGCCCAGCTTGTGCGCCAGCAGTATCAGCAAAAACATGGTGATCGACAAGCCCACGCGCAGCGCCAGCGCATGCACGGTGCGATTGCTCTTGCCCTTGTCGCGCATGAGGAAGAACAGGGCCGAGCCCAGGCTGCCCAGAATCAGGATGAAGGCGATGGCAACGAGGATTTTCATGTATGGTAACGCCAGGCTTGAGGAGGTTTTATTGTAATGCGTATCGGCTTCCATTTTAGGGTGATTCCATTTGTTGTAATGCTGCTACTGGTGGCGCTGGGTATTTCTCTGGCGCAATGGCAGCAGCGCCGTGGCGACGAGAAAATCGCCCGCGCCGCCCGGCTTGCGGCAGGCAATCTGGCCGCCCCCCTGGCATTGACGTCCGCCCCCCTGCTGGCGGCCGATGCGCAAGCTATCGAGTATCGCCGCGTCACCGTCACGGGCCGCTTCGTGCCTGCCTGGACGGTGTACCTGGACAACCGCCCCTACAAGGGGCAGGCCGGTTTTCACGTGCTCACGCCATTCCAGATCGACGGTTCGCAGATGCACGTGCTGGTGGCGCAGGGCTGGTTGCCGCGCAACAATGCCGAGCGCACGCGCATTCCCAACTTCACCACGCCCACGGGCACGCTGACGTTACATGGCATTGCGCGTCTGAACGCGGGCCATGTGATGGAACTGGGCAAGTCACCGGCCCTGGCGCCGCACGCCATCGTGCAAAATGCCGATATCGGCCAGCTGGCCCAGGCCAGTGCTCTGGCCCTGCAGCCCTTACTCTTCGAGCAAACGGTGGACCCAGTTGCTCGTGCCACAGCCATCGTGGCCAGCGCGCTTCCCGTGCGCGACTGGCCAGCGCCCGACCTGGGCGCCGACAAGCACCGCGGCTACGCATTCCAGTGGTATGCACTGGCACTGATGGCTTTTCTATTTTTTGTCTTTACAGGATTTCGACGTGCAAACAAACAAGCGTGAAGCAATGCAAGACAACCCAGACAAGCAGGCACAGAACACGGGACGCTGGAAACTGCTGGCCGTGGTGGCCGTGTGCGCTTTTCCCATCATCGCCTCTTATTTCACGTATTACATCATCAAGCCCACGGGCCGCAACAATTATGGCGCCCTGATCGATCCCCGTTTGCACCCAATACCCGAGCTGGCGTTGCAGGTGACGGAACTGGACGGCAAGGCCGCGCCGCTGGCGCAATTGCGGGGCAAGTGGGTGTTGCTGCAAACGGGGCCATCCGACTGTCAGGAAGCGTGCAAGAAAAAGTTGTTTGACATGCAACAACTGCGCTTGATGCAGGGCAAGGAGCGTGAGCGCCTGGAACGGGTCTGGCTGGTGACCGATGGTCAGCCGCTCGACACACTGGTGATGCGCGAATTCGACGGCACCAGCATGTTGCGCGTGAATAGCGCCGCCCTGAAGGCTTGGTTGCCGGTGGCGCCCGGTGGCCACAGTAGCGACCACCTGTACTTGATCGATCCGCTGGGCAATTTGATGATGCGCTTCCCGAAAGACGCAGACCCGAACAAAATTAAGAAAGACATTGCCAAGCTGCTCAAAGCTTCGGCGATTGGTTAAGGAGCTGTATGACAATGATGAATTTTTCCGCGCTGGCCCAGCTGGGCTTGACGGGCTTGCTGGTGGCGCTGCTGCCATTGACCATGGTCTGGGTGTCTGCGGACGCCAATAAATATCGCAAGCTGGTGTGGGTTGCCGTCTTTTTAACGATGGACTTGATCATGTTTGGCGGCTTCACGCGCCTGTCCGATTCTGGCCTCGGTTGTCCCGACTGGCCAGGATGTTATGGTTCTGCCAATCCTTTCCTCGCACATGAGCACATCGTGGCGGCGCAAACCCTGATGCCGACGGGACCCGTGACGGTCGTCAAAGCGTGGATCGAAATGACGCACCGCTACCTGGCCATGGCCATCGGCGTGCTGATCGTGGCGATGCTGCTGCAGGCGTGGCGCCAGTGGCGCAAAAGCAAACGCGCACAATTCGCTCCGGCTTTGCCGACGGCGCTCTTCTTCTTTGTCTGCCTGCAGGGCGCCTTCGGTGCCTGGACCGTCACCTTGAAGCTGCAACCGGTGATCGTCACCATCCATTTGTTGCTGGGCATGGGCTTGCTGGCCATGTTGACGTGGCTGGGCGGGCGCCAGGACAATGCCGTCAAGCCCTTGCAGCGCGCCGATGCCGACGTGGCCGTGCTGCGCCCCGTGCGGGCGCTGGCCGTCATGTCGCTCGCGCTGTTGACGTTGCAGATCGCGCTGGGCGGCTGGGTGAGCACCAACTACGCCACCCTGGCCTGTATGGATTTCCCCCTGTGCGGCGGCAAAGTCATTCCGGAAATGGATTTCGAGCATGGTTTCCATTTGTGGCGCGAGCTGGGCAAGACCGCTGCCGGCCACTATCTGCCGTTTTCCGCGCTGACGGCCATCCACTGGGTACACCGCAATTTCGCCTTCGTCGTGCTGGCCGGTGTCGGCTATACGCTGTTGCGCGCATGGAAACTGCCGTCCTTGCGCGGTACGGTGCGCTGGGTGGTCTTGGTGCTGGCCTTGCAGGTCGCCACGGGCCTGGCGACGATTTATCTGAGCTGGCCACTGTCGATTGCGGTGCTGCATAACGGTGGCGCGGCGCTGCTCGTGTTGTTGCTGACCATGTTAAACTGCAAGGCTAAATTCCAACTCGATGTAGCGCGGACATCTGCTTGCGCCCCCGCGACAGTGCCCACGGCACCAGCCAGTCCTTCCCGTATCGCATAAATGACTACTCAGACCATCAGCCGTAAACCTTCCCCCCGCATCGCCCAGTACTGGGCGCTGACCAAGCCCCGCGTGACGCAACTGGCCGTATTTTGCGCCGTTATCGGCATGTTCCTGGCCAGCGACGAGTTGCCTGACTGGCGCGCGGTGGTGTTTGGCACCCTCGGCATTTGGCTGCTGGCCGGCGCCGCGTTTGCCGTCAACTGCCTGGCCGAGCGCGAAATCGATGCGCGCATGGCCCGCACGGCGCGCCGTCCGATGGCCATGGGCGACATCACTGTCAAGCAGACGGTGGTGTTTGCGCTGGTGATCGGCGGCCTGGGCATGGCGATTCTGTATAACCTTGTCAATCCGCTCACCATGTGGCTGACCTTTGTCACCTTCGTCGGCTATGCCCTGATCTATACCATGCTGCTGAAACCGGCCACGCCGCAAAATATCGTCATCGGCGGCCTGTCCGGCGCCATGCCGCCCGCGCTGGGCTGGGCCGCCGTCGCCAATGATGTACCGATGCAAGCCTGGTTGCTGGTCTTGATCATTTTCGTCTGGACGCCGCCGCACTTCTGGGCACTGGCCATGTACCGCCGCGACGATTACGCGCGTTCGGGCTTGCCCATGCTGCCCATCACGCACGGCTTGAAATTCACGCAGTTCCACGTCTGGCTGTACTCGATCGCGCTGGCGGCCACTACCTTGCTGCCCTTTGCCGTGCGCATGAGCGGCCTGATCTACCTGGCGTCGGCCGTGCTGCTCAATGCCGGTTTCCTGTATTACGCGTGGAAGATGTACCGCCACTACACGGACTTGATCGCGCGCAAAGCCTTTACGTATTCCATCATTTATCTGGCATTGCTGTTCGCGGCCTTGCTGGTCGACCACTATATTCCGCTCGGAACATGAAAAAAATCCTGATGCTGTTGTTGGCCGCTACCTTGGTCGCCGTCCTTGCCGGCTGCGGCAAGCCGGCCGCAGCCAAGCTGGCATTCAAGAACACGGATGTGACGGGCCTGGGCTACGCGCGCCAGTTCGCGCTGACGGACCACACGGGCCAGCCGCGTACACTGGCCGACTACAAGGGCAAGCTGGTGCTGATGTTCTTCGGCTACACGCAATGCCCGGACGTGTGTCCCACTACCATGGCCGAGATGGCGCAGGTGATGCAGGAAATGGGCCCGCAGGCGCAGCAGGTGCAAGTGCTGTTCGTTACCGTCGACCCCGAGCGCGACACGCAAGCCTTGCTGGCGCAGTACGTGCCAGCGTTCGACCAGCGCTTTGTCGGCCTGTATGGCGATGCCGCCGCGACGGCCAAGGTAGCCAAGGAATTCAAAGTGTATTACGCCAAGGTCGAGGGCGAAACAGATCGTAGTTATACGGTCGATCACACGGCCGGTACCTATGTATTCGACCGCGAAGGCAAGATTCGCCTGTTCGTGCGTCACGGCGAAAAACCTGCCGCTATCGCGCACGATCTTAAACTTCTGCTATCCTGATCCGCTCGCGCCACCAGGCGCCATCTTCAGGATTTGCAGTACATGGATAAACGTTTCGAGCCTTACGCCCGCCTGGCAGCCATCATCTTCTTGCTGATCGGCTGCTTTTTTGTCTTGCGGCCCTTCCTGGCCGCCATGCTGTTCGCCGTCTGCGTGTGCATTTCCAGCTGGCCCTTGTATGTGCTTTTGCTTGAGCGCCTGAAAGGCCGGCGCAACTGGGCGGCCGCCATCATGACCGTGTCGCTGATCCTCGTCATCGTGCTGCCGCTGGCTCTCGTGACCTACAACCTGGCCGATAATGTCTCGCGCGTGTACGAGCAGATCCGCGTCGCGCTGGAATCGGGCGGCCTGCATCCACCGGCCTGGCTGGCCAGCATTCCCGTGGTGGGCGACACCATTGATCGCTATGTGCGGCGCTTGCTGGAAGACCGCCAGGAACTATTGAATTTGGGTAAGACCATGCTGGAACCGGCGCGCCATTTCCTCGCTTCCGGCGGCATCTTGCTGGGCACGGGCCTGGCGCAGACCAGCCTGGCCGTGTTTGTCAGCTTCTTCCTTTACCGCGACGGCCAGCAACTGAGTCGTGCCCTGATGACGGGTGCCGGCCGCATCATCGGCGACAGCGCGCCGGGCGTGGGCCTGACCATCAGCCGCACCGTGCGCGGCGTGATGTATGGCTTGCTGGGTACGGCGCTGGCGCAAGCGCTGGTGGCCGTAGTGGGCTTCTTGATCGCCGGCGTGCCAGCCGTGGCGCTGCTGGGCGTGGCCACCTTCATCTTTTCGCTGATACCCGTGGGGCCGCCCTTGATCTGGGGTGGCGCCGCCATCTGGCTGTTGAACGACGGGCAGACGGGCTGGGGCATTTTCATGCTGGTGTGGGGGGCGCTGCTGATCAGCGGCGTGGACAATGTGGTCAAGCCCATTTTGATCAGCCGCGGCAGCAGCCTGCCGTTCCTGCTGGTGCTGCTGGGTGTGCTGGGCGGCGTGCTGGCCTTCGGCTTCGTCGGCATTTTTATCGGACCGACCCTGCTGGCGGTGTTGTACAGCCTGCTGCAAACGTGGACCCTGGGCGAGACCAGCGTGCCGCAGGGCAAGGATACGCTGACGCGCAAGAAGTAATCAGTCCCTTAAATCTGCATCCAGATCGCGCTCCTGCTTGGGGATTACCTTCAGTAGCACGATGCGCGGTCCGTTCATCTTCTTGACGACGATGTCGAAGTCGACAAAAGTGATGCGCTGGCCCTGCTTCGGAATGTCCCCCAGCTTGACCATGATCAAGCCGCCCACCGATTCCACGTCATCGAGCCCCAGTTCCTCATTTTCGATATCGATGCCGAGGATGCGTTCGAGTGAGAAAATGGGCAGGCTGGCCTTGCCGATCAGGGTGCCGTCGCTTTGCTTGAGCCAGTCGTTTTCATTGCGGCGGAATTCATCGCGGATTTCGCCAACCATGGCGCCGAGCAAGTTATCGAGGGTGATAAAGCCCAGCGGGCGCTTGCCCTTTTCGCCGATCAGGGCGAAGTGGGGCGCGCCGTCGCGGAAGCGGCGGAACAGTTCCAGCGCCGGCGTGCGCGCAGAAATGATGTCGACGGGCCGCAGGAAGGGCGTGAGCGAGGTGATCGGTTTGCCCGCCTGCTGGGCAAAGAACAGGTCTTTCAAGTGCACCACGCCCAGCACGTCGTCCTCATTCATGTCGAAATACGGGTAGCGGCTGAAGCGGTTGCGCAGCACCGTGTCGAGGTTTTCTTCCAAGGTGCTCGAAGCGTGCAGGGCGATCACTTCATTGATCGGGCGCATCAAGTCCGACACCGTCATTTGTTCGAAATCGAGCGATTGCGCCAGGATGTTGCGCTCGTCGCGCGTGAATTTCTCGCCCGGCTGGCTGGTGCGCAGTATCAGTTTCAATTCATCGGACGAGTAATGGGCATCGTGGCCGCCCTTGCCGGATAGACCAGCCATGCGCAGCACCCAGTTGGCGCTGGCGTTGAGCAGGTAAATGGCAGGGTACATGGCCCAATAAAAACCATACAAGGGAATCGCGCACCACAGGCCGACCGCTTCCGGGTTGCGGATGGCCATCGACTTGGGGGCCAGTTCGCCCACGACGATGTGCAGGAAGGAAATGACGCTGAAGGCGACGACGAACGAGACGCCGTGGATCAGCTCTTGCGAGGTGACGCCGATGGCGCCGAACACAGGTTCGAGCAAGCCGGCAAAGGCCGGTTCGCCGACCCAGCCCAGGCCCAGCGACGCCAGGGTAATGCCCAGCTGGCAGGCTGACAGGTAGGCGTCCAGCTGGCCATGCACCTTGGACAGGATGCGGCCGCGCAGTCCTTGTGTCTTGGCGATGGCGCGGATGCGCGTGCGGCGCAAGGTGACGATGCCAAACTCGGCGGCAACAAAAAAACCGTTCAGCGCGACCAGGAAGAGGGCGAGCAGTACTAGCAAGGCATTGTGCATGGGGGCGCTGAAGATGGGCTGTAAAAACGTCATCTTAAACGACGAAGGCCGGCATAGCCTAATTTAGCCGCGCGCCGCGCCCGTGCCGGCGCGCGCGCGCTCGGTTGTTCAGGCTGCTTTAGTCTTTGGCCGCCGTTTGCTGCCCGCCGGGCATGACAAAGAGCATGGCCGCCGAGACGATGGCGGGGATGGCGACGACGAGGAAAATCGTGCTGTTAGGCCAGTTCAGGCGGATCAGCTCGCCACCGAGCACGGGGCCGATGATGGAACCGATGCGCCCGATGCCCAAGCTCCAGCCGATGCCCGTCGAGCGCAGGGTCGTCGGATAGTAGCTGGCCGCCAGGGCATTCACGGCAGGCTGCCCGCCCACCACGCAAAAGCCGGCGATGAAAATCGTGATGAAGAGGAAAGCCAGCGACACGTCGGGACGGCCGATCAGGGCAATTGCCACGGCAGCGACCAGGAAGCAGGGCAGCAGTACGCGGCGGAAGCTGGAGCGGTCGATCAGCTGGCCCATGACCAGGGTGCCGATGGTGCCGCCCACTTGCAGGGCCGTGCCGGCCAGCACGGCGTTGGCCGTGGACAGGCCCGCTTCCTTGGCGATGGTCGGCAACCAGTTGGACAGGAAATATAAATTCAGCAAGTTCATGAAGTTAATGATCCACAACAAAATCGTCATCTTGGCGCGACCACCCGTAAACAATCGCAGCACGGGCGCGCCCTTGTGTTCCTTTTCATGCACGACATACTGGGTCTCGGCCGTGATGCTCAGCGTCGGGTCGATGCGTTTCAGCCATTGCGCCACCTTGTCGAGCTTGCGTTTCTTCAATACCAGGAATTGCATCGATTCCGGCAGCAGGAAGAACATCAGCACGCCGATGATCAGCGGCACCACGCCGCCCACGTAGAACACGGATTGCCAGCCGAATGCGGGAATCAGCGCAGCGGACAGCAAGCCGCCCAGCACGGCGCCCAGGGTAAAACCGCAAGACACCAGCATCATCAGGGTGACTTTCTTGCGCAGCGGGCTGTATTCGCCAGCCAGCGCCATGGCGTTCGGCATCACGGCGCCCAGGCCCAGTCCCGTGATGAAACGGATCAGCTGTAATTGTTCAATGTTGGTGGCCAGCGGCGTGACGAGCATGCATAGCGAAAAGAAAATAGTCGAGCCGATCAGCACCGGGCGGCGGCCGAACTTGTCGGCCGTGATACTGAAGACGAGCGAGCCGACCAGCATGCCCAGCAAGCCCGCGCCAAAGACGGGGCCCAGGTTGGCCTTGCTGACGTGCCAGTCGGCAATGATGGCGGGCGCCACATAGCCCATCGCTTGTACGTCGAAGCCATCCATGATGACGCACAGGCCGCACAGGATCAGCATGCCGACCTGGAAGGAGCCGATCTTGTTGTTATTGATGAGATCGGGAATATCGATGGTCTTGCCTGCCGTGGACATGCTGCTGCTCCTGTTTTTTTATGGTGGTCGCGCCCTGCCGTCGAGGGAAGGGCGCGTGTTTGTTGCAGGCTTCATTACAATCGCTTTTGATTAATTATTCAAACGTTATTTTCGAATGGATTTATCAGATTTCCTTGTGAATCCTGGGGCGACTCTGGATGGCGGCCAGGATCACATCCAGCGCCGGGTGCATGATCTTGCGCTCGTTCGAGATGACGTAAAATTGTTCGCGCAGGGATGAGGCGTCGCCCACCAGCACGGCGCCGAACTGTTCCTCGATGTCGGCTGCCAGGCTGGCCGAGGCGAAGAACAGGCCCAGGCCCTTGCGGCCAAACGCGTTAAGCATGGCGTTGTCCTCGAATTCACCGACCACGTCGGGGCGTACGCCTTGCTGCACCATCCATTCATCGATGCGCCCGCGCAGGGCGTTATTGCGCGCCGGCAGTAAAAATGGCGCGCCGTGCAGGCTGTGCGGGAAATTTTCGCGGTATTGTGCGGCCAGCGCGGGCGTGGCGAACAGCTTCATGGCGCTTTCGCCCCACAGGTGGCTCGACACGCGCAGGCTGGCGCCGGCCGGCACGGCGCGGTCCGTCAGCACCAGGTCCAGCTTGTGCAGTGCCAGGTCGGCCAGCAGGGACTCGAATTCATCTTCCAGGCACACCAGCTTGACGGGCTGCTCCAGGCTGCGCGTGGCGTCGAGCATGCGATAGGCCATCAGTTTCGGCAGGGAATCGGAAATACCCACCGTCAGGCGCATTTTTTCCGCGTCCGCATCGGCCAGCGCTTCCTGCATCTGTTCGCCGAGCAAAAAAATCTGGTCCGCATAGCCGAGCGCCAGGCGGCCCGCTTCCGTCGGCACCAAACGCCGCCCCTGCGGCTGCAGCAGGGATTTACCCAGTTCCTTTTCCAGCAGGGCCAGCTGGGTGCTGATGGTTTGCACGGCTAAGCCCAGCCGTTCAGCCGCGCGCGTCACGCCGCCTTCCTTGGCGACTACCCAAAAGAAATACAAATGGCGGTAATTGAAACCGGTGGTTTTCATCGCTGCACTCTCTATCTTCTGTTTTTACGAAGTAACACTTCCATTATCTTCTATTTTTAAATGTTACACACATCCCTATACTGGCTTCCATTGAATTGAGATAAAGGGAACTATCGATGAAGCATTTCAGAGTGTCATTTCTAGTGACATTTATCTGCCTGGGCATATCCGCCTGGTGGGGTTACACGCACGGTGGCGTGCAAACGATGCTGGCAGCGCTCGGTATCGCGGTGATCCTGGGCGTGATGGAAGTGTCGCTGTCGTTCGACAATGCGGTGGTCAACGCTTCGGTGCTGAAGAACTGGGACAAGTTCTGGCAGGGCTTGTTCCTGGGCGTGGGCATCATCATCGCCGTGTTCGGCATGCGCCTGTTGTTCCCGCTGGTCATCGTGGCGCAAGCGGCCGACCTGGGCTTGCTGGAAGTATGGAATCTGGCACTGAGCAATCCGGAAGAGTATTCGATGCACCTGACGAACCACCATGCGGAAGTGGCGGCCTTTGGCGGCATTTTCCTGCTGCTGGTCTTCCTGAACTTCCTGCTGGACTCGGAAAAAGAAACGCACTGGCTGGGCCGTATTGAAGAGAAACTGGGCGCGCTGGGCAAAATTTCCTCGCTTTCCGTGATGATCGCACTGGGCACCCTGATGGCCAGCCTGTCGATGATCGAAGAAGGCCAGAAGCTGGTGGTCTTGACGGCTGGCCTGTGGGGCATCCTCACTTACGTCGGCGTCGATGTGGTCAGCGGCTTGCTGGAAGGTGATAACGGCAACGGCAACGTGGGCGACATCGTCAAGCGCGGCGGTATTGGCGGCTTCCTGTACCTGGAAGTGCTCGACGCCTCGTTCAGCTTTGATGGCGTGATCGGCGCGTTTGCCATCACCAAGGATGTCGTGATCATCATGCTGGGCCTGGCTATCGGCGCGATGTTTGTGCGTTCGATGACGGTATTCCTGGTACGCAAGGGTACACTCGACGAGTTCGTTTATCTGGAGCACGGCGCGCACTATGCGATCGGTATCCTGGCCGTAATCATGTTGGCCAGCATGAAGTTTCACATTCCCGAGATCTTTACGGGTCTGATTGGGGTGGCCTTCATTCTCGCCTCGCTATGGTCGTCGATCCGTTACAAGCGCAGGATGGCGCACGAAGAGGGCAAGACGCAAGCGCTGGAAGCCGTCAAGGCAACAGTAGCGTAAAGAATGCGCGGCAAACGACTACACCGGTTTGTCGGCAAGTTGTAGCAAGCGCCGCCGCTGGCCTGGGGAGTCAGGCCGGTGGAGGGCGCCAGGTGTTATTTATTTCATTAGCTGGACTTTATTTCACATAGGAGAAATACATCATGGCAATCAGTCTGCAAAAAGGCGGCAACGTCAACCTGAGCAAGGAAGCCCCTGGCCTGTCGAAAATGATCATCGGCCTGGGCTGGGATGCCCGCGCCACCGATGGCGCCGCGTTCGACATCGACGGTTCCGCGTTCCTGTTGAAGGCCGACGGCAAGGTACGCGCCGACGTCGACATGATTTTCTACAACAACCTGAAATCGAGCGACGCTTCCGTCACCCACTCGGGCGACAACACCACCGGCGCCGGCGATGGCGACGATGAAACCGTCATCGTCGACCTGGCCAAGGTACCAGCCGAGATCGACAAGATTGCCGTCTGCGTGACGATACACGATGCCGAGGCACGCAAGCAAAACTTTGGTATGGTGTCCAAAGCGTACGTGCGTTGCGTGAACGCCAACGGCAACACGGAAATCGCCCGCTTCGACCTGTCGGAAGACGGTTCGGCGGAAACGGCCATGGTCTTTGGTGAAATCTACCGCAATGGCGCCGATTGGAAATTCAAGGCCATCGGCCAGGGCTACAAGGGCGGTTTAGGTCCTTTGGCAGCGTCGTTCGGTGTTGGCGTTTAAGTTGTAGAGTCAGGGCGGTCCGCAGTGCGGGCCGGCACCATCATCACCTAGTTGAAGAAGGAATAGGTATGCCAGTTTTCAATATTACCGGGGACGTCGATCCGTTTCTGCATGTGTCGCTGGCCAAGGGCGAGAAGATTTATTGCGAATCTAACGCGATGGTGATGATGGAAACCAATCTTGAGCTGAAAGGCAAGATGACGGGCGGCATCGGCGCTGCGCTGATGCGCACCTTTGCCAACGGCGAATCGTTCTTTCAGCAGCATATCGAGGCCGTGCGGGGCGACGGCGATTGCCTGCTGTCGCCCACCTTGCCCGGCGCGATGCGGGTGCTTGATGTGGGCAAGGAGCTCGGTGCCCAGCAATACATGATCAGTGACGGCGCCTTCGTGGCGGCCAGTGCAGGCGTGGAATTGAAGGTGCGCACGCAAAGCCTGGGTAATGCGCTGTTTGCCCAGAGCGGTGGTTTTTTCATCACCGAGACGGCAGGCAGCGGCCAATTGGCGGTGTCTGGTTTTGGCGCCATGTCGATACTCGAAGTGACGCCTGGCAAGGACGTGGTGATTGATAACTCGCACGTCGTATGCTGGGATAGCAGCCTGCAATATGAAATTTCCATGACGACCGGCAGTAGCGGTGGCTTTCTGGGCAATCTGATCAATAGCCAGACCAGCGGCGAGGGCATGGTGCTGAAATTTTCAGGCACGGGGAAAATCCTCGTGTGCTCGCGTAACCGCGCAGCCTTCCTCGCCTGGACACAAAGCAAGCCGGCGTAATTAGTACTTGATGCAACTAAACAAACAGGAGCAATGCGTATGTCTGTCAATTTGAGCAAGGGCCAGAAGATTTCTCTGGACAAAGAAGCTGGTACCACCCTGAGCCGTATCACCATGGGCCTGGGATGGGATGCGGTCAAGACCAAGGGTTTCCTTGGCTTCGGTTCGAAGACCGAAGCGGTCGACCTGGACGCTTCGTGCGTCATGTTCGACGAGAACAAGAGCACGTCCGATATCGTCTGGTTCCGCCAGCTGAAAAGCAAGGACGGCAGCATCGTTCATACGGGCGACAACCGCACGGGCGCAGGCGATGGCGACGACGAACAGATCAATGTTGATCTGTCGAGCGTGCCGGCGCATGTGAAAAGCCTGGTCTTCACCGTCAACAGCTTTACCGGCCAGAACTTCGCGCAGGTAGAAAACGCCTATTGCCGCATCTTGAATGCCAGCAATAACCAGGAAGTCGCGCGTTTCAACCTGTCTGTGCAAGGTTCCCACACGGCACAGATCATGGCCAAGTTGTATCGCCATAACGGCGAATGGAAGATGCACGCCATCGGCGAAAACGGCAACGGTCGCACCTTCGACGACCTGATGCCGCAGATTGCTGTGCATCTATAAACGTCAGGCCAAATCTGCTGCGCGCCGCGATTTGCGGCCTGCGATGCTCACTGTGCCTACGCACAGCTGCGCTTCTCGGCCACAACTCGCCTACGCTCGCGACGATTTTGCCAGACGTTATTAAGGAGCAGTACGCAGCGGGCGGGGGACGGACCGGATACCGGCCATTGTCCGCTGCTCTACATTGAAGGAGAGTATGTTGTGATGCGATTGCTGATAGCCTTGCTACTGCCGTGTCTCACGTTTTTTATGCTGGGGCGCCCGCTGGCCGGTGCCGCCGCCTTGATCTTGCAGTGCACTGTGATCGGCTGGGTGCCGGCGGCCCTGTGGGCCCTGTACACGGTGAACCAGCATAAAACGGAGCAGGAATTGGAAGGTGCATTAAGCCGCAGCTACATGCGCAGGCGTAGTCGGTTGATCTAAATCAGCCGGGCGCTTGGAATCCTTGCGCTAATGACACTCACGATTCATCGTGCGTGTCATTTTTTTAGCTGGAAAAATATCGATGCGACATAACATTTTCACCGCTTCATTTTGCTGAAGATAGCGCTGACACCCGAGGACGCGCGATTGCCTGTCTTCGAGGGGTAGTCTGCGCGCCCTGGCGTTTAGCCGGCGGGCGCGCCCTGCGTGATTTTTACTTTGACCCGATACGTGGGCGCGGCCTCGTTCAGCGCCGGCGGCGTGGCCGGGTCGACGTCGAGCAGCGTGAACGTCAAGTGCTGGACGCTGACGGAACTGGCGGCACCGGGCATGGAATCGGACAACACGATGTCCGTGGCGCCCGCGCTGTTGCGCAAACTGAAGCTGTAGCTGACGTAGCCTTTCCACACGCATACGGCGCCCTTGCGGCAGCGGCTGTCGTTGACACGCTCCAGTTTCAGGGTATCGGTGGCCGTGATGGCAACCTGTTCGCCCGGCGAGAGCACGTGGCTGACGCTACGTGGTGTGTTTTCCGCCTCGCCGGCGCTGCCAGCCGCGCCGCAGCCAGACAGCATTGCCAGGCAGGCGATCAGCAGGGAGAGCAGCAGCGGAAGCAGCAGGGTACGATCAGAGCCGTTTAAATAAGCCATGTTTTTCCTTTCAGGTAAAGCGTCCCCGGCGTGGCGTCCACGCATGGGATAATGATAGCAAAATGATATTTCTGCGGCGCCCCATTGGCGCGTGGCGAATGAATTGATGCGCCGGCCCACGCGGCACGCCGATTACTGCGTAGAATGGCTGTTTTGAAAATCAGGAAACAACCATGAAAAAAACTGCCCTGGCGAAAAGCGATGCCAAGAAACTGATGGGAAAGATGAATGTTCCCGGCGCCGGTGCATTCGGTAAGGAAGCGGTGGTCATCGACCGTCGCGAGCAGCGCAAGCGCGATCAGGCGCTGGGCCTGGTGCCATTCGCCGTCAAGCTGAACAGCGATCTGGTCTTGCAATTGCAGACCCTGGCCAAGGAGCGCGATGCGGATCTGAATGAACTGGTCGCTGAAACCTTGCTCAAGGGCCTGGCTGCAGCTTAATCGCCTGCCATGTTTATCTGTTGATAAACATCAAGTCATAAAACTAAAAGGCGCCTTGCGGCGCCTTTTGCATTGCGGCATTGCTTGTGCTTACACGTAGGCGGCCAGCGCGCCCTTCATTTTTTTCAGCGCCGCCACTTCGATCTGGCGGATGCGCTCGGCCGATACGCCGAATTCTTCTGCCAAAGCATGCAGGGTGGCGCCAGAACCATCGTCGTTGGCCAGCCAGCGCGCTTCGATGATGCGGCGCGAACGGGCGTCCAGCTTCGACAGTGCCGTTTCCAGGCCTTCCGATTGCAGGCGCGTCACCTGTTTCGCTTCCAGTACCTTGGTCGGCTCGCTATGTTCCGACGCCAGGTAGGCGATTGGCGAGAACTTGTCGTCTTCATCGTCGGTCGGCGATTCCAGGGCGATATCGCGGCCGCTCAAGCGCGTTTCCATCTCGATCACTTCTTCGCGCTTGACGTCGAGCAGCTTGGCCAGTGCATCGATCTGTTTGGGCGTCATCGCATCGAGGCCCGTCTTGTGGCTGCGCAGGTTGAAGAACAGTTTGCGTTGTGCCTTCGTCGTTGCCACCTTGACCAGACGCCAGTTTTTCAGGATGTACTCGTGCATCTCGGCTTTCACCCAGTGCATGGCGTACGATACCAGGCGCACGCCCTGGTCCGGGTCGAAGCGCTTTACGGCTTTCATCAAGCCGATATTACCTTCTTGAATCAGGTCGGCGTGTGGCAAGCCATAGCCCAGGTAGCCACGCGCAATCGAGACCACCAGGCGCAGGTGCGACAGCACCAGTTCTTGCGCGGCAGCCAAGTCGTTTTTTTCGCGCAAGCGTTTTGCCAGCGAAATTTCTTCGTCGTGGGTCAACATGGGCAGGCGGTTCACGGCCGAGATATAGGCGTCGATATTGCCCAGATTGCCAGTGAAGCCGAGGCCCAGTGCATTATTTTTGGTCGGAACCAATGCGGACGTTGCGGACATCATAGTCATGCTTTCTCCCTCGTAGTCTTGCTTTGTTCCAGTCGGCCATGTCACGCGACATGGCCCGATTGTCTGTTCAGTTTTGCGTATTCGGTCTTGTACTTTGCGGATCGTGGCGCCACCTATATCTGGCGCTGATGGGGCTGATGGCGGTTCTGCGCTTGGTATGTGCTTATATTAGCACTCTCTGCTTGAGAGTGCCAATCAGCACTTTTAATCATCCCGATAGCCTAAATGCTATGACGATTCATCTGCCAATAATTTTTACAAAAGGCACCCCCAGGGCGCTTGACCACCTTAGTATGCGCCCTTTCGGACGCGCCCGAAAGGGCCGCACGGCGCTTGGCGACAACAGGGCTAGTCTACGGTCGCAAGCTGAAGAGTAGCTTAATAATACTTGCTAAACATCAAGATAATTAGCGTATCGGATAGCGCCCGACAAGTGGCGCTGTGGCGCTGTGACGCATGGCGGCGCCAGCGGCGCCGCCATGGAAGGGCAGGTCAGTTCAGGCGCGCCAGATGGCGCTGCACGCAGAGGAAGGCGCCGATCAGGCCCAGGCCGGCGCTGACGGCCAGCAAGCCCGCCATCGGCAGCGGTGCCAGCGGCACCAACTGGAATTCAGACGCATACAGGCGGGCAAATTCGGCAATCGCACTATTGAGTGGCTGCAACGCAAGCGCTACGGCGCCCAGGGCCAGCGCACCGGCGCACAGGCCCAGCAGGGCGCCCGTGTAATAGAAGGGGCGGTGGATGAAGGTATCGGTGGCGCCGATCAATTTCGAGATGCTGATTTCATCGCGCTGCTGCATCACTTGCAGGCGGATGGTATTGAAGACGACGGCGATCACGGCCACACCCAGGGTAATGGCGAGCAGCAACAATACTAGGCGCAGCACGCCCAGCAGGGCCGCCAGGCGCTTGACCCAGGCCGAATCGACTTGCGCCGACTCCACGAATGGCAGGTGGCGCAATTGTTCTGCCACCGCATCGACATCCTGCGCTTCGCTGGCGCTGCCGAACGCATCGAGCTTTAGCACATAGCTGTCGGGTAGGGGATTGTCACCCAGGGTGCTGAGCACGTCGGCCAGGCCATTCTTGTTTTTTAGCGAGTCGAGCGCCTGTTCACGCGGGATGAAGACGATCTTCGCCTGTTGCGCGCCGACGATCTTGCGCATGGCGCTGGCCAGGGCCACTGCTTGTTCGCGCGGTGTGCTTATTTTCAAGAAAACGCTGATTTCCGGGTCGACCGACATTTGTTCCGACATGGGGCGCACATTGTCGAGCATGGTCAAGCCGGCGAATGGCAGCGACAGGGCGATGGCAACGACGACGACGTTCAACAAAAAGCCGCCCGGCGACTTGCGCAAATGGATCAGCGCCGAGCCGAGCGCAAAGCGGTGTTGACGGAACCAGCCTCTCATGCCTGCTCTCCCTGTGCGTCGTCCGGGTTGAGGGGCGGGGCGAAATCGGGATCGGGCGGTGCGAAGACGGGCGCCTGCGTGGCCTTGTCGATGGCTACCAGTTGGCCGTTTTTCAAGTGGATCACGCGGGCGGCGGCGTCGAGCATCTGTTCGTCATGGCTGGAAATGAGGCAGGTCACGCCCACCGAATGAAACGCTTTCAGGGCGTCGAGCACTTTGTTGGCGCTGGCGCGGTCGAGGTTGGCCGTCGGTTCGTCGGCCAGGATGATCTGTGGCCGGTTGACGATGGCGCGCGCGATCGAGACGCGCTGCTGTTCGCCGCCCGACAGCGACAGGGGGCGCGCCATGGCGCGGTCCAGCAGGCCCACCTTGTCAAGGGCCGCGCGCGCGCGCTGCTCGGCGGCCGCCTTGTGTGCGCCCACGACCAGCAGCGGCAGCATCACGTTGGCCAGGATGGAGCGGTCGTTCAATAATTTTTGCTGCTGGAAGATCAGGCCCATGTTGCGGCGCAGGAAGGGGACGCCCGCTGGCTTGATCTTTGCCATGTCCTGGCCATTGACGATCAGCTTGCCCGAGCTGGGGCGTTCCATGGCGGCGATCATTTTCAGCAGGGTTGACTTGCCGGCGCCGGACGGGCCGGCCAGGAAGACCAGCTCGCCTTTGGCAATACTCAGCGAAATGTCGCTGAGCGCCACGGCGTCGGAAGAGTATTGCTTGGAGACGTGCTGAAATTCAATCATGTATAGGCTTATCCGAGCAGCGCTTCGACAAATTCGGCAGCCACGAAAGGCTGCAAGTCTTCAATTTTCTCACCGATGCCGATGAAATACACAGGCACCGGGCGCACGCGGGCAATCGCCGCCAGCACGCCGCCCTTGGCGGTCCCGTCCAGCTTGGTGATCACCAGGCCGCTCAGCTGCAGGGCATCGTCGAAGGCCTTGACTTGTGTCAACGCGTTCTGCCCCGTATTGCCATCGATGACGAGCAGTATTTCATGCGGCGCACCGTCCATGCCTTTGCCGATCACACGCTTGATTTTCTTCAATTCTTCCATCAAGTGTAACTGTGTCGGCAAGCGCCCTGCCGTGTCGACCATGACCACGTCGATGCCGCGCGCTTTCGCCGATTGCACCGAGTCGTAGGCCACGGCGGCCGGGTCGCCCGATTCTTGCGAGATGACGGTGACGTTGTTGCGCTCGCCCCAGACCATCAATTGTTCGCGCGCGGCGGCGCGGAAGGTGTCGCCCGCGGCCAGCAGCACGGATTGATTATTTGACTGCATGTGCTTGGCCAGCTTGCCGATGGTAGTGGTCTTGCCGGCGCCATTCACGCCCGAAATCATCATCACCAGCGGCTTGTGGCGGCCCAGCTCGAAGCGTTTTTCCAGCGGGCTCAAGAGGTCGATCAACAGCACCTTCAGCGCGGCCTTGACGGCGGCGGCGTCGAGCAGCTTGTCTTCCTTGACCTTTTTCTTCAATGCCGTCAGCAAGAATTCGGTGGCGTCGATGCCCGCGTCGGACATCAGTAGCGCCGCTTCCAGCTCTTCGTACAGCGCGTCGTCGATCTTCGCGCCGACGAACAGCACGGATAAGGTGTTCGAGGTTTTCGACAGGCCGGCCTTCAGGCGCGTCATCCACGATTTTTTCTCGGGTTCAGCGGCCACGATCACGGGCACGAGCTCGGCCGGCGCGCCGCTCAGGGGAGCAGCACCCGGCTGCGCGGCAGGCGGCGTGGTGGCAGGAAGAACGAGGGGCTCGGCTGGCGCAGCCTCGGGAGTGACGGGTTTTTTCTTGAAGAAACTAAACATGGATGTGTGGTGGCGGGTGCTGACCTAAGGCCCGGCGGCGCCGGACACTGTTGTTGCGGACTATTTTACCAGAGCGCGCCCAGCCCTTCATGCTTTACTGTTCGATTGGCAACATTGCGCGGCTAGCCGAAATCCGCGATCCAGTCAGCGCTTGCGCAATATTTGTATAGGCTCGCATGCCAACAGAATACGCGCGGTATTTATCTCTGCCATCGCTGCGCTGCAAATAGCTGAATCCAATTGAAAATTGTCGGCGTATAAGTTTTAGAATGGCTCAAGGAGCCGATTGACATAGGTCAATATTTGACTGACTATGAATTTATTTCGTCCAAGGAAAACATGAAACGGGTGCAGCCATGAAAATCGCCGTCGTCGGAGCGGGAATTGCCGGTTTGTCTTGCGCGTATCGGCTGGCGCAGGCTGGCCAGGATGTGACCTTGTATGAGGCGGGTGAGTATTTTGGCGGTCACAGTCATACGGTGGATGTCACGCTCGACGGCGTCACGCATGGCGTCGACACGGGTTTTCTGGTGTTTAACCACGCTACTTACCCGAACCTGGTGCAACTGTTCCAGGAGCTCGGTGTCGAGGCAGCCGATAGCGATATGTCGTTTTCCGTCAAAATGCCCTTGGGCACCACGCCCGATGCCCGCGTGCTGGAATGGGCGGGCGCCAATCTCGATACCGTGTTTGCCCAGCGTAGCAATCTGCTGCGCCCCGCCTTCTTGCGCATGCTGCGCGACATCGTGCGTTTCAACCGCCAGGCCAGCGCTCTGGCTACGGCGAGCGTGCCGGGGCCGGCCATGTCGCTGGGCGATTTTCTCGACCTGCACGGCTACGGCGACGAATTTCGCCACTGGTATTTGCTGCCGATGGCCGCCTGCATCTGGTCGTGTCCGGCGCGCCAGATGCTGGCCTTTCCGCTGGCCACGTTCATCCGTTTCTGCCACAACCATGGCTTGCTGCAAGTGAGTGACCGGCCGCAATGGCGCACGGTGCGCGGTGGCTCGCGCGTGTATGTGGAAAAATTGCTGGAGGGCATCCCCCAGCAGCGTCTGGCGTGCCCCGTACTGGCCGTGCGCCGCCAGCAGCACGGCGGCGCACGCACGGTCGAGCTACACACGGCTGGGGGCGTCGAGCATGTCGATCACGTGGTGCTCGCTTGCCATAGTGACCAGTCGCTGGCCTTGCTGGCCGATATCCGCGACGACGAGCGCAAGGTACTCGAAGCCGTGCGCTACCAGCCCAACCGGGCCGTGCTGCACACGGATACATCCTGCCTGCCGCAACGCCGCCGCGCCTGGTCGGCCTGGAATTACCAGGGCAGGCCGGCCGCGCACGGCGAGGCGCCGCAGGTGTGCGTGCATTATTTGCTGAACCAGTTGCAGCCGCTGCCATTTTCCACGCCCGTCATCGTCTCGCTCAATCCACTCGACGAACCAGACCCGGCGACCATCATCGACGAGTTTTCCTATGCCCACCCGGTGTTTGATGGCGCAGCCATTGCCGCCCAGGCGAGCCTGGCCGGTTTCCAGGGTGCGCAGCACACCTGGTTTGCGGGTGCCTGGACCGGGTATGGCTTCCATGAAGATGGCTTGAAGTCGGGCCTGGGCGTGGCGCAAAGCTTGCTGGGCCTGGCGTCTGCGGAGCTGGTGCATGCCGCGTGATTCCGCGCAAGCCGCGCCGGCGCAGCCGCAGCTGTGCCTGGGACGGGTGCGCCATGCACGGCTGCGTCCGCGCACGCATGTTTTCAGTTATGGCATGTTCTATTTGCGCTTGCCCTTGCGCAGCCTGGGCAACCAGGATTTCCCGGCTCGCATGATTTCGCGCAACGGCGCCAATGTGCTGGCGTTTCGCGACAGCGACCATGGCGATGGCACGACACCGTTGCTGGCGTGGATCGATGGCCTGCTGCGCCAGCATGGCGTGCTGGACGCGGATGGTGAAATCTGGCTGCAAACCATGCCGCGCATGTTCGGCTATGTTTTTAATCCCATCAGTTTCTGGTTTTGCCACCGTCCCGACGGCGCGCTGCGCGCCGTGCTGTGCGACGTGCGCAATACCTTTGGCGAGCGCCATCTGTACCTGCTCGAGCACGGCGCCGTCATCGCCTATGGCAGCGAGTTGCGTGCCAAGAAGATTTTTCATGTCTCGCCGTTTTGCAAGGTGGAAGGGGCGTACCGTTTCCGTTTCCTGCGCAACAGCGAGCAGGACGGCGAGCGCCACCTAGCACGGGTCGATTACGACGATCTCGACGGTCCGATTCTGGAAACGAGCTTGTCCGGCACGGCGCAGCCGCTGCGCGATGGCGCCATCGCCTGGGCTTTGCTGCGCTACCCACTGATGACGTTTGGCGTGATGGCGCGCATCCATTGGCAAGCCTTGCGCCTGTGGCTGCGCCGCGTCCCGTTTTTCAGCAAACCCTTACCTCCACAAGAAAAGGTGTCCCGATGAGCTCCGATTCCTTGCCGACCGGCCTGCATGGGCGCCGCAGCCCTACTCCCGCGCCCGTCCATGAACAGAGGGACATGCCCGCCGCCGGGCGCATTATTCTGCGCCTCTTGGAAGCATTGCAAGGCGGTGCCCTGCGCCTGCGCACGCCGGATGGGCGTATCGTGCTGTATGGCGATGGCAGCCATCCCGTTACCCTCGATTTGCACAACTGGCGCCTGTGTGCGGCCGTGCTGCGTTCGGGCGACATCGGCTTTGCCGAAACGTTTATCGCCGGCGACTGGCGCACCGACAATTTGCCGGGCTTGATCGAGTTGATGATACGCAACCGTGCACAGATCGAGTCCCTGATCTACGGCAACTGGTGGGGTAACTTGATTTACAAGATGCGCCATCTGCTGCACCGCAATTCGCGTGCCGGCAGCAAGAAGAATATCCATGCCCATTACGATATTGGCAACGCCTTTTATCAGCTGTGGCTGGACCCGTCGATGACGTATTCGAGCGCCCTGTTTACCGAAGGCGCCAGCCTGGAACAGGCGCAGGCTGCGAAATACCGGCGTATCGCCGACCAGCTGCAACTGCAGTCGCAGCTGAGCCAGCGCGTGCTGGAAATTGGTTGTGGCTGGGGTGGCTTTGCGGAAACGGCGGCGCGTGACTACGGCGCCCACGTGACGGGCCTGACCTTGTCGACCGAACAGCTGGCGTATGCGCGCCAGCGCCTGCAAGATGCGGGGCTGGCGGCGCAGGCCGATTTGCAGCTGTGCGACTACCGCGACAGCCATGGCCAGTACGATGCCATCGCCTCGATCGAGATGTTCGAAGCGGTGGGACAAAGCTACTGGCCCGGCTATTTCGCATGCGTGGCGCGCAACCTGAAGCCGGGCGGACGCGCCTGCATCCAGACCATCGTCATCGCCGACGCCTTGTTCGAGCGCTACAGCAAGAGCACCGATTTTATCCAGCAATACATCTTCCCGGGCGGCATGCTGCCTTCGCCGACCGAGTTTCGCCGCGCCGCCGAAGCGCAAGGCTTGCGCGTAGCGGACGCCTTCAGCTTTGGCCTCGATTATGCGCAAACCCTGCGCCTGTGGCGCGCCAGCTTCCTGGCCCAGCGCACGGCGCTCGAAAAGCAGGCTTTCGACGGCCGTTTCCTGCTGACCTGGGAGTTTTACCTCGCCTATTGCGAGGCTGCCTTTCAGGCGCATAACACCGATGTCATGCAATTTACCTTGGTCAAGGAGTAATCATGCGCCGTTTGCTTGTTGCTATTGTGTTGTACTTGAGTATGTACGCTGCCGTGGCCGCGCCGCCGGCCTTTGTGAATGCGGACGTGCCCGAGGCTCGCCTGGCGGGTGAGGGCGAGTATAAGTGGTTCGGCATGCGTATTTATCGGGCGCAGCTTTGGGTCGGTACGCAGGGTTATCAGGGCACCGCGTCGGCAACGGCACCTTTTGTGCTGGAATTGCGCTACGCGCGCGCTCTCGATGGCAACAAGATCGCCGAGGCCAGCTATGAACAGATGCAGAAAATTGGCGTCGGCACCGAGGCCCAGCGCCTGGGGTGGCTAGCGACCATGCAGCGTATTTTTCCTGACGTCAAGGAAGACCAGCGCATCGCGGGCGCTTACCGGGCCGGTATCTCGCCCGGCGTGCGCTTTTACCTCGATGGCAAGGTGCTGGCCGACGTGAGCGATGGCGATTTCGCGCGCGCCTTCTTCGCCATCTGGCTGTCGCCCGCTTCGACGGCGCCCAAGCTACGCGGTGCGTTGTTGCAGCATGCGGCACCGCTGCCATGAGTTCCGGTGCCAGCGCGTTGACCTTGCCGGCCTTGTTCCAGTATGGCCTGTTCGGCTTGCCGCTGGCCATGCTGGCGCTGCCCATTTACATTTATGTGGCGCCGTTTTACGCGCAGCGCAGCAGCCTTGATCTGGCGCAGATTGGCGCCGTGCTGCTGGCGGCGCGCATCGCTGCCGCCTTCATCGATCCGGCCCTGGGGGCCTGGATGGCGCGCGGCGGGCGCAGCTATGCCGTGTTTGTCGGTGCCGCGCTGCCCTTGCTGCTGCTGGGCTTTGGTGCCCTGTTCCATCCGCCATCGCTGTCGCATGGGGCCACCCTGGCCTGGTTCCTGGCATCGTTGCTGCTGGTATATACCGCCTATGGCCTGGCCGGCATCGCGCACCAGAGCTGGGGCGCGGCCCTGAGCCAGGCACCCACGCAGCGGGCGCGGGTGGCGGCCGTGCGCGAAGGCTGCGGCTTGCTCGGCGTGATCCTGGCGGCGGCCCTGACCTCCGTGCTCGGCTATGATGGCTTGTCAGTGGCCTTTGCCGTCTGCCTGTTGGCGACGGGTGCGCTACTGCTGGCGCGAGCGCCGCGCCCGGCCTTGCGCAGTTCCGCAGGCGTGGTCGCTGGTAGCGGCTGGAAGCTTCCTTTGCGCCAGCGTGCATTTCGCTGGCTGTTCGCCGTCTTGCTCGTCAATGGCGTGGCCGCCGCCATTCCCGCCACCCTGTTCCTGTTCTTTGCCGGCGACTATTTGCGCCTCGAGCATTACGCCGGGCCATTCCTGATAGTGTATTTTTGCGCGGCAGCCGCGTCGATGCCCCTGTGGGTGGCCCTGGCGCGCCGCTTTGGCGAAGCGCGTGCGTGGGGCGGCGCCATGCTGCTGGCCGCCTCCGTGTTTGTCTGGGCGTATGGCCTTGAGGCAGGCGCGGCCTGGGGCTTTGCCAGCATCTGCCTGCTGTCCGGTCTGGCACTGGGCGCCGACCTGGCCCTGCCGCCGGCCCTGCTGGCGGGATTGATCGGCGCGGCAGGCCATGCCGGTCGGCATGAGGCGGCGTATTTCGGTTGGTGGAACTGGGGCGTGCAAATGAGCCTGGCGCTCGCTGCCGGCATCGCCTTGCCCCTGTTGGCCTGGCTCGGCTATGTGCCGGGCAGCAGCAGTGGCTTGCCAGCCTTGTCGGCGGCTTACGCTTTGCTGCCCTGTGCGCTGAAACTGCTGGCGGCGCTGCTGCTGTGGCGCGCGCCTTTACAACATATAGATAGTCAACCCAGGGAGAAGCGACGATGAAGCTCATGAAATATTACCGGCGCGGTATCACGGCGACGGCCTTGCTGCTGGCGCTGACCGCCTGCTCCACGCCGCCCACGCCGGCCACCTACGCACAGGAACTGCCCGTGCTCGATTTGCAACAGTACTTCAATGGCACGCTCGATGCCCACGGTATTTTCCAGGACCGTTCGGGCAAGGTGGTCAAGCGCTTCACGGTGGTCATGCGGGCTAGCTGGGTGGGTGACAGCGGCACGCTGGACGAGGATTTCACGTATTCGGACGGCACTAAGCAGCGGCGCGTGTGGACGCTGCGAAAGACGGCGCCCGGACGCTTCATCGGCACGGCGCCCGACGTGATCGGAGAAGCCACCGGCGAAGTGGCTGGCAATGCGCTGCGCTGGCAATACGTGCTGGCACTGCCCGTCGATGGCACGGTCTACCACGTTGACTTCGAAGACTGGATGTTTCTGATGGATGAAAAGGTTATGCTCAACCGTGCTGCCATGAGCAAATTCGGCTTCAACCTGGGCGCTGTGACTTTATCGTTTAGCAAGCGCCCACAGGCGGCCCCATGAATCGCAAGATCAGCAGCTGGGCCGGCAAGCACGTGTGGATCATCGGCGCCTCCAGTGGCATCGGTGCCGCGTGCGCCACCTTGCTGCTGGAGCAGGGCGCGTGCGTGGCCTTGTCCGCCCGCCATCGTGCCAGCCTGGAGCTGCTGTGCCAGGGGCAGCCGCTGGCGCAGGCATTGCCGCTCGATATCACCGAGCCCGCGCAACTGCAAGGCGTCTGCGCGCAATTGCAGCAGCAGTGGGCACATATCGATCTGATATTGGTGGTCGCTGGCGGCTATCAATCCATGCGCGCCGATAATTTCGACCTCGACGCGGCGCAGGGCTTGCTGGCCTTGAATGTGGGCGGCGTCTTCAACTGCCTGGCGCAGGCCTTGCCGTGGCTGTTGCGCCAGGGCAGTGGTGGCATCGGCATCGTTGCCTCGGTGGCCGGTTACGGCGGCTTGCCGAAAGCGCTGGCGTATGGTGCCAGCAAGGCCGCACTGATCAACCTGACGGAGTCGCTGTATTTGGATTTGCACGGACGTGGGATTGATGTATATCAAATCAATCCCGGTTTTGTCGCCACGCCGCTGACGGCGCGCAATGATTTCAAGATGCCTGCCTTGATGACGGCGCACGACGCGGCCGTCGCGATGCTCGACGGCATCGAACGGGGCCAGTTTCACATTCACTTTCCCAAACGCTTTACAAATATGCTGCGCCTGGCGCGGCTGTTGCCCTACCGTGCCTATTTTTGGCTGATCCGCAAGGTGACGGGCCTATGAGCGCCAGCATGCTGGACGCGGCGCAGATGGAGCTTGCGCTGGCGCGCCTGGTGGCGTTTTACGAGCACTTGAGCATGGATAGCCTGGCTCAGCTGGGCGACGTGTATGCACCAGACGCGCATTTCAAGGACCCGTTCAACGAAGTGGCGGGACATGCCGCCATCCTGGCCATCTTCAAGCATATGTTCGTGCAAGTCGATGTGCCGCGGTTTGTCGTGCTGGAAAGTATGGGACAGGGGGCGCAAGCCTTCCTGACGTGGGAGTTTCGTTTCCGCATGAAACGCCTGGTATCTGGCGAACAATGTATTCGCGGCGCAACACATGTGCGCTTCGATGCGCAGGGGCGGGTGGTCTTGCACCGCGATTACTGGGATGCCGCCGAAGAATTGTATGAAAAACTGCCTCTGCTGGGCGGTTTTATGCGCATGCTCCGGCGAGCAAGTCAGCGCTGAGCGTGCTTTTTGATGCTTTTAAGCAAAAAAGCAAAAGATGCACTGCGTGAAACCGCACCGTGGGAAACGTGATTTCGATCAATGTGTAGTTTTTTTGACACAAATATATCAAAATATTGAGAAGGCAACATTGTAAGAAATTGTTTCAATTGATGCGCAATTTGCAAGCAAGAGTCGTCCTCATCCTTTCCTTTCGGCCAGCCGGTGCACGCACTGGAAAACAGGGAAAACATTTCTACGCGCATAATTTAAGTTACCGTTAAGTCAGTAATTAAGTTAATACTCTGGCTATTTTTTTTGCATGTACGTCGACGTGAAAATTTGTCCCTACGCCCCTGAATAATGCGGCAACGCACCAAAAAAGGGCACGTCATTTCCCACTTTTGTGCATCCGGCAGCAAATATTGGCGATGCCGTGTATGCTTCTTCCCGTTTATCCACGATCACCTGACAAATTGAGTGCTTTGTCGCGTAAATCTTCGACGGGAAATCGTGGCTAAAGCATGTTGATGTTTTAATCACTCGCCTGATACTGTTGCACTAATACAACGGATGGCATGAAGCCATGCGCTATGATGGAATGGTTAATCAGGTCCATGCATTGCTTGGTAAGGGGCGCTAGCCCTGTCGCGTAGTACGGTTGGCGATGCTCGGGATACCTGAAAAGGCACCCGGACTGGTACCGGAAGTAACATGTGGGAACTTGATGGAATGTGAAACGCTGGTTATAGTGCCGTTTCCGGTGCCATTTGAGCACCGAACCGGCGCACGAATGACGGTCGTTATGCAGCCTTCAAGCTTATCGGCGCAATAGCGTGCCGATATCGACATGAATGTTCCCCTGATCGGAACAGCAATGTGGCAGGTGGAGACCTTGCCCTCACTCATAAAAAGCGCTCTGTTAGAGCGCAGCTCGAGATGCATAGGCTGTATTACTTTTTGCTTCAAAAATTAAAGGAAATCGCAATGAAAAAAACTCTGATCACCCTGGCAGTCCTGGCAGCAGCCACTGGTGTAGCCCAAGCTCAATCGAGCGTTGTTATCTACGGTACCGTTGACGCTGGTTTCGTCAGCGAGCGCGGCGGCAAAGCCGGCAACACCAACAAACTGGACAGCGGCGTTGCTTCGGCTTCCCGTCTGGGCTTCAAAGGCACCGAAGATCTGGGCAGCGGCCTGTCGGCAATGTTCGTTCTGGAATCGGGTTTCAACGTTGACAGCGGTACGCAAGACAAAGCTGGTTCGATCTTCAATCGTCAAGCCTACGTTGGCCTGAGCAGCAAAACCACCGGTACCCTGACCCTGGGTCAACAATACACGCCTTGGTACAACACCCTGTCGAAAGTTGCTGATCCATTCGCAGTTGGCTACGCTGGTTCCGCCAAGAACCTGTTCCCATCGAAAGCGCTGACCCGCACCAGCAACACCGTGCTGTACACTTCGCCTAACTTCAGCGGCTTTGACGCTGACGTAGCTTACAGCTTCGGCGAAAAAGCTGATTCGAACAAATACGGCCGTCAAATCGGCGCGTCGGCTGGTTACAGCAACGGTCCTTTGAATGCTCGTCTGGCATACAACACCACCAGCAACGAATCCGCTACCAGCAACAAAGGTAGCGCACGTAACTGGTTGGCTGCAGCTAACTACGACTTCGCAGTTGCTAAGGGTTTCCTGGCATATGGCGTCAACAAAGGCGACAACAGCGGTGTTGGTAACAATGCTACGCAAAACGCTAACGGTTCGTTCACCGCAGCTCAGTCGTTCAATTACACCACCGCTGCTTACAGCAACGACAGCACCAACCTGCTGGTCGGCGCAACCGTACCTGTTGGCCCAGCTGGCACCGTGATGGCTTCGTTCATCCGCACGAACGACAAAGCTGCTACGAACGCTGATGCTGATCAATGGGCACTGGGCTACTCGTACGCTCTGTCGAAGCGCACCAGCACCTACGCTTCGTACGCTAAGATCAAGAACAAAAACAACGCTGGCTACACCGTTGGTAACAACAGCAATGTTGGTACGGGCGACAAAGCCTTCAACGTTGGTGTTCGTCACTCGTTCTAATATTCGCGCAAGCGAAGCTTAGTACCGCCAAGGCATCCCTTCGGGGATGCTGCAAGCAAAGAAACGCGCTGTCTGGCTTCGGCCTGGCGGCGCGTTTTTGCATGTGCGGCGCCAGTTATAATGGTGCTGTTACTCAAGTAAAGGAATGCCATGTATGCATACACCTCGCCGCGCCTGGCTGCCATGCTGGCCGCGCTGCTGCTCGCCAGTGCCAGCGGTGCCGTCCTCGCTGCAGCCAAGGGCAAGAAGCCCGCTGGACTGGAACGTTACGGCGTGAGCGTCTACTCGGACCTGTGCCTGCAAAAAGATAGCGGCGAAATCGGCGGCCAACGCGTGACCCTGCACCGCTTTGCCGAGGCCGATTCCGTCATTTATGAATTCACGGCCGGTGCCCTGAGCTGGCCTATCGTCGCCAACGACGTCAACCTCGACGCCGCCACGGGCGCCTTCGATTTCACCATCGCCGGTGCCGACAGCGAAGAACGCACCATCGTCGGCAAGTTTTCCAGGGATGGGCAAACCCTGACCCTGGACGGTGATTACTGTGGCGGCAATGTGCGCATGCCCATGAAATTGAGCCGCGTGCGCGATTTTGGCCGTCCCTTGAAGCATTGCACGCCATGTCCGCCGCTGCCGGAAGCGCCGGCGCAGTTGCCAGCGCAAGATAGTGCAGGATAGTGCAGGATAGTGCAGGATAGTGCAGGATAGGGCCAGATAGAGCATTACGGTGCAGGGTGGCGGCGAGGCGCCCGTCGCCTGATACTGTGTTCACCTGCGCATGAAAAAGGCCCGGTATCGACCGTAATGCCGTTCAGTTAAGGGTTTTGGCGTGATTTATGAGCGCCAGTAAATTTGCTAACCCCAGAGGCAAAGAGCTGGGGGCGGTCACTTCGTGATCGGAATGTGCTCCATTGAAGCACATTCCCCCTCAGGGTCCGACCCCTGTCCTGGTTCTTGGGCTAAAAATAGCACCACTAACACACTAACTGAACGGCATTACCGGTATCGACCGGGCCTCTGTTGTTTCTCGCCTTGCAGCACGCTTATTTGGCTGCCTGCGCTTTTTCCGCCGTGGCGCGGATGGTGGCCAGGGTGGCGTTCGGCGTGATCAGGTTGCCGTCATAGCGCAGCTCGATCAAGGCCGGCAAATTGTGCGCCGTGGCGTGCGCCAGTGCCCGCTGCAGCGCAGGGGCGAATTCTGCTGTAGTGTTCACCACTTCGCCATGCGCGCCATACGCTAGGGCCAGTGCCGCAAAATCCGGGTTGTGCAAGGTCGTGCCCGAGACGCGGCCCGGGTAATCGCGTTCCTGGTGCATGCGGATGGTGCCGAACATCTGGTTATTGAAGACGATGATGACTACGCCCGCCTGGTATTGCACGGCCGTCGCCAGTTCCTGGCCATTCATCATGTATTCGCCATCGCCGGCAAAGGTGATCACGGTGCGTTCCGGGTGCACGATCTTCGCCGCCACGCCCGCCGGCACGCCATAGCCCATGGCGCCATTCGTCGGCGCCAGTTGCGTGCGCATGCCGCCGTAGCGGTAGAAACGGTGTGCCCACGAGGCGTAATTGCCGGCGCCATTCGTCAGGATGGTGTCGTGCGGCGCTTGCGCCATGATCTCTTGCGTCACTTGCCACAGGTCCAGCGGCGCCTGGCCATCTTGGAAGATGGGCGGGCGCTGCTGATAGGCGGCCAGCTCGGCCTTGGCTTCGGCCGGTGTGTGTTTCCATGCGCTAGCGTCGACGGGGGGCATGGCGGCCAGCATGGCGCACACTTGCGGCATGCCGCTGTTGATCATCAGCTCGGCCTGGTAAACGCTGCCCAGCTCTTCGGCGTCCGTGTGGATATGCACCAGACGCTGGCGCGGCACGGGCGAGTCGAACAAAGTGTAGCCGCCCGTCGTCATTTCACCGAGGCGTGGGCCGATGGCGATGACCAGGTCGGCATTTTTCACGCGCGCGGCCAGTGTCGGGTTGATGCCGATGCCGACGTCGCCGATATAGTTCGGGTGGGCATTGTCGAGCAAATCCTGAAAGCGGAAGGCGCAGGCGACGGGCAAGTGATTCGCTTCGGCGAACTGTTGCAGGTCGGCGCACGCTTGCGGCGTCCAGGTGGTGCCACCCAGCAAGACCAGCGGCTGCTTTGCGGCGGCCAGCATGGCGCGCAGCTGCTGTAGCTGCGTCTGTGATGGCGCGGCCTGCACGGGCTGGTAAGCGCGCGTGTCAGCCACCGTGGCCAGCGAGATGAGCATGTCTTCCGGCAGGGCCAGCACCACCGGGCCTGGGCGGCCGCTGGTGGCCACCTGGAAGGCGCGCGCCAGGTACTCGGGGATGCGCTCGGCGCGGTCGATCTGTGCCACCCACTTGGCCATCTGGCCGTACATGCGGCGGTAGTCGATTTCCTGGAACGCTTCGCGGTCAACGAAATCATTGCCTACCTGGCCGATGAACAAGATCATGGGGGTGGAATCCTGATAAGCCGTGTGCACGCCGATCGAGGCATTGGTAGCGCCCGGTCCGCGTGTGACGAAACAGATGCCCGGCTTGCCCGTCATCTTGCCGTAGGCTTCGGCCATGAAGGCGGCGCCGCCTTCCTGGCGGTTGATGATGAAGCGGATGCCCGAGTCATGCAGGGCGTCGAGCACATCCAGGTAGCTTTCGCCAGGCACGCCAAACGCGGTGTCGACACCATGGATCTGCAGGGCATCGACCAGGATCTGGCCGCCGGTACGGGATAGTTGCGTCATGTTCGGCTCTTTATATTCTAGTGGGGTGGCAAAGAAGTGGGGCAAGCGCTGCGCATGCGCTTGCATGCAAGCAGCTTGCCCCATTCTATGTGAGCCGATTTGCTCCGGCTTTTGAAATGGCGACACCGAATTACATAATTCCCCGACTGCCGCGCCGCTCTTTTGCAGAAACATGCTGCGGCGCGGTACAATGAGCGGTGAAGCAGGCCAGACAGTCGCTGGTCGGCGCAGCAATGCGCTGGCGGGAGGAAGGTCCGGACTCCATAGAGCGGGGTGACGGTTAACGGCCGTCCGCCGAAAGCCGACCCGGCGTACTTGTATGCCGGGGGAGTATAAGGCGAGGAATAGGGCCACAGAGACGAGCGTATTAAGTTACGGTGAAACGCGGTAACCTCCACCTGGTGCAATTTCAAATAGGCACGCGATGATGCTGCTCGCGGAGCGTGCGGGTAGAAAGCTTGAGCGCCCGAGTAATTTGGCGCCTAGAGGAATGACTGTCATAGCACCAACCTGCAAGGGAAGGTGCCGTAACAAAATCCGGCCTACCGGCCTGCTTCACTTGAATTTTTGCTCCCTGGTCTGCCAGGGAGCGTATCGGTCACGGCAGTTTTCCTGCTGTGCACCACCCAAAAAGCCCCTGCAGAGGGGCTTTTTTTGTTTCTAAAAATATAGCAATTAAGATAAAGTTGTATATACAACTAAAAAATGAACAATTGGTTAAAGTTTCCCTGTAACAAATAATTGCCGCTTTGTCGAAATCGTATATCCACCTCAGGCTAGCCCCGGAAAACAGCGCCGGTAAGCGTCACGAACGATTTTTTTTTGACGTAAATCACGTCTTTTGCGGTGCTCGCTTACCGATGTGTATGGGTGGCGAAAATATTGTCATATGTCAACTAGCTGTAAAAAATTCAATTTTTCCATTTCGTCTTTTTTGATGTTTACGGTAGGAAAACACATGTGTGCAGATGAGGTAGCACATTCACTATCTTTCATAAGTATCTAATTTATCGATATATTTTATTTGAGACTGCTTCAACGATATGCGCTAAGTCCTTAATTTCATTAATAAAATTCCTGTTTTGCCAATCGGAAACCGCTTGACCACTATCTGTGCTTACTCTAAAGTAGGAAACTGTGTGAAAAAGTGTATTTTTGTGGGAAATTTCCCCTTTTCATCATGATGCGCAAGTGTCGCAACCCAAGTTAAAAAAGGTCTTTCGTGTTTCAAGGCGCGTCCGCAATCAATCTCGATGCCAAAGGCAGGATGTCTATCCCTGCCAAGCACCGTGACGCGCTGACGATCCAGTGCGAAGGCCGTCTGACCTTGACCAAACACCCCGATGGCTGCCTGCTGTTTTTCCCCCGTTCCGTGTGGGAAAGCCATCGCCAGCAAATCGCCGCCTGGCCTATGTCGGCGCGGGCCTGGCAACGCATCTTCCTCGGTAACGCCGTTGACGTCGAGCTGGACTCGGCCGGCCGCGTGCTGATCTCGCCCGAATTGCGCAACGCCGTGGGGCTGTCGCGCGAGGTCATGATGATCGGCATGGGTAGCCACTTTGAAATCTGGGATGCCGCCAAATTGGCTGACAAAGAGCAGCAGGCGATCGATGCTGGTACCCCCGATGTACTTTCCAATTTTTCTTTTTAAGGCTCCGTAATGACACAACTCACGGTGCCGCAATTTCAGCATCGCACGGTGCTGCTCGATGAAGCGGTCGATGCGCTCGACCTGACGGGCGAGCGTGCACACGGCATTTACGTCGATGGCACGTTTGGCCGCGGCGGCCATAGCCGCCTGATTTTGTCGCGCCTTGCGCCCGACGCGCGCCTGGTCGGCTTCGACAAGGATTTGCAAGCCATCGCCACGGCTGAACAGATCGGCGACCCGCGCTTTGCCATTGTCCATGATAGCTTTGCCACCATGACGGCCAGCTTGGCCGCGCGCGGCGTGCAGCAGGTGGACGGTATCTTGCTCGACCTGGGCATCTCGTCGCCACAGGTCGACGATGCGGCGCGCGGTTTCAGCTTCCGCAACGATGGACCGCTGGACATGCGCATGGATACTACGCGCGGCATCTCTGCGGCCGAATGGCTGGCGGTGGAAACCGAGCAGAATTTAGAGAAAGTGATACGCGATTATGGGGAAGAACGGTTTGCTTTTCAGATTGCAAAGGCGATTGTTGCTGGCCGGGCAGTCCAGCCAATTTCAAGCACACGACAGCTTGCCAGCATCGTGGCAGGCGCCGTCAAGACCCGCGAGAAGGGTAAGGACCCCGCTACCCGCACCTTTCAGGCCATACGCATTTTCATTAACAAAGAGCTCGAGGATCTCGAGATCGGGTTGAACCAGGCGTATGCCTGCCTGGCGCCCGGCGCGCGCATGGCCGTGATCAGTTTTCATTCGCTGGAAGACCGCATGGTCAAGCGCTTCTTCGCCTCGAAGGCGAACGTGGAGCAGCCTGACCGCCGCCTGCCGATCCGCGCGGTCGATTTGCCGCAGCCGGAAATGAAGCTGATATTGAAGATGAAGCCGTCCGACGCCGAGATCGAGGGTAATCCCCGCTCGCGTTCGGCCGTGATGCGCGTGGCGCAGCGCCTGCCGCTGCCCGCCCCTGCCAATGGCGGCCCTCGATGACTGGCAAGCTGTGTGTCGTGCTGTCGGCCCTGCTGGTGTGCTGCGGCCTGTCGCTGGTGAACGCGCAGTACCAGTCGCGCCATCTGCTGATCGACCTGGAACGCGCACAAGCGCTGTCGCGCCAACTCGACATCGACTGGGCGCAGCTGCAACTGGACCAATCCACCCTGGGCAAGCATGAACGCATCGAAGCGATTGCGCGGCGCGATCTGAGCATGACGCCGCTGACGGCGGCGCGTACGCAATACCTGACGGAGGGTGAGTAATGAAGTTGGGCGGTAATAGCAACGGCCGGGTGGCGGCATCGAAAGGTGTGCCATTCTCGAAGAACCCCGTACTGGCAGTGCGTCTGCCCGTCTGGCGTTCGCGCGTCGTGCTGTTCCTGCTGTTCTTCGCTTTCGCCGGCCTGGGCGCGCGCGCACTGTGGCTGCAGGGCGTGTCGACGCAGTTTCTGCAAAAGCAGGGCAAGGCACGCTACGAGCGCACGCTCGAACTGCCGGCCACGCGTGGCAAGATCACCGACCGTAACGGCCAGGTGCTGGCATCGTCCGTGCCCGTGAAAGCCATCTGGGCCATTCCCGACGACGTACTGCAGGCCTCGCCCGAGAAAATCGATGCGCTGGCCGGTTTGCTGGAAATGAACGTCAACGAATTGCGCAAGAAGCTCGATTCTGACCGCAGCTTCGTCTACCTCAAGCGGCAGGTCGAGATGGACGTGGCCGACAAAATCTCCAAGCTGGGCATCGACGGCATCGACGAGCGCAAGGAATACAAGCGCTTTTATCCACAGGGCGAAGTGATGACCCACGTGGTGGGCTTTACCAACGTGGAAGACGTGGGCCAGGAAAGCATGGAACTGGCGCAGCAGAAAACCCTGGTCGGCGCCACTGGCAGCCGCCGTGTGATCAAGGATCGCCTGGGCCACATCGTCGAAGACATCGGCTTCATCCACGAACCGCACGACGGCAAGGACTTGACCCTGTCCGTCGACAGCAAGATCCAGTACATCGCCTTCACGCAGTTGAAGGAAGCGGTAGAAAAATTCAACGCCAAGGCCGGCGGCGCCGTGGTGCTCGACGTGCACACCGGTGAAGTGCTGGCCCTGGCCAACTATCCCAGCTACGACCCGAACGACCGCCGTAAGCTGACGGGCCAGCAACTGCGCAACCGCGTCATGACCGATACCTTTGAACCTGGTTCGACCCTGAAGCCGATCACGGTCTCGCTGGCGCTCGACACGGGCAGGGTCAAGCCGACCACGCTGATCGACACAGGACCGGGCCGCTACACCATCGCCGACCGTACCATTACCGACACCAAGCCACACGGTGTGATCAGCGTCTCCGAGATCATCGAAATGTCGTCGAACATCGGCACCTCGAAAATCGCGCTCGGAATGCCGTCGCAGGAAATGTGGGAAATGTTTACCAAGGTGGGCTTCGGCCAGCAGCCGAAATGGGGTTTCCCCGGCGCCGTGGCTGGTCGCGTACGTCCTTACAAATCGTGGCGTCCAGTGGAACAGGCCACCATGAGCTACGGTAACGGCATTTCCGTGTCGCTGATCCAGCTGGCGCGCTCTTACATGATGTTCGCCCGCGATGGCGATACGATTCCATTGTCGTTCCAGAAGGTCAATGAGCTGCCCGTGGGCCAGCAGGTGATCAAGCCCAAGACGGCTGCCGACATGCGTGGCATGCTCGAACTGGTGGTGTCCGGCGCGCACGGCTCGGCCAAGCGCGCGCAAGTCGCCGGCTACCGCGTCGGCGGCAAGACGGGTACCGCCTACAAGGTCGAAAACGGCCGTTACGCGATGCCGCGCAAATACATCGGTTCTTTCGTCGGCATGGTGCCGATGTCGGCGCCGCGCTTCATCATTGCCGTGATGATCGATGAGCCGACCGGCGCTGCCCACTATGGCGGCCAGGTTGCCGCTCCTGCTTTCGCAGCGATTGCGACCAACGCGCTGCGCGCGATGAACGTACCGCCCGATTCCTCCGTTACCGAAATCGTGGTCCCTGCCAATGCTGGCCCGGAGGCCATGTGAAGTTACTCATGACCATACAAGATATCAGTTCGTGGATCAAGGCGGCTGCCCCGTCAGGGCAATTGACCTCCGATTCTCGCCGCGTGCAGCGTGGCGACGTATTTTTTGCCTACGCGGGCGCCACCCATTTCATCGACGCTGCCATCGGCCAGGGCGCCGCCGCTGTCGTGCATGACGCCGTTGAATGGAATGCCGCATGGAATGTGCCGCATCTGCTGGTCAGCGACCTGAAACGCCTCGCTGGCCCGGTGGCGCATGCTGTGTACGACATGCCCGATAGTGCCATGTTCAGCGCTGGCGTGACGGGCACGAATGGCAAGACCTCGTGCGCCTTGTGGCTGGCGCAAGCCTTGGCACGACTGGGCGAAACATCGTCCGTTATCGGTACTTTGGGCGTCGGCCTGTGCAAGCCGCGTGGCGGCATCGAATTCGACGTCACCGGCTACACCACGCCCGACGCCGTGCTGCTGGCGCGTAAGCTCGCTGCCATGCGCGACGCAGGCGCCAAGGCTGTAGCCATCGAAGTGTCTTCGATCGGCCTGGACCAGGAACGTGCGTCCGGCATGCATTTCGATGTCGCCATGTTTACCAACCTGACGCGCGATCACCTCGATTACCACGGCGACATGGCCACCTATGAGGCGGCCAAAGTCAAGCTGTTCGACTGGCCGGGCCTGAAGACGGCCGTCATCAACCTCGATGACGCCATGGGCCTGCGCCTGGCGCGGCACGTCAAGGCCAAGCTGGCGGGTGAGTACCCGGTCATCGGCTACACCTTGCAGGATGCGGCCAGCCAGCCAGATTTGCCGGGCGTGCTGATGCTGCGCGCCAGCCAGTTCCGCAACCGCAATGCCGGCACCGACTTCCACCTGGAATGCGCGCTGGGCGTGGCGCAGGTCAAAACGCAGCTGGTGGGTCACTTCAATATCAGTAACGCGCTGGCCGTGCTGGGCGCCTTGCTGGCGCATGGCATCGGCCTGCGCGCCGCCATAGATGGCATCGAATCGCTGCAGCCGGCTCCCGGGCGCATGCAGCAGGTGGGTGGGCAGGAAGCGCCGATGGTCGTCATCGATTACGCGCATACGCCGGACGCGCTGGAAAAAACCTTGGCTGCCTTGCGCCAGGTGGCGCAGGAGCGCGGCGGCCAGCTATGGTGCGTGTTTGGCTGTGGCGGCGACCGCGATCCGGGCAAGCGTGCGCAGATGGGTGCCATTGCGCAGATGGCCGATCACGTGCTGGTCACCAGCGACAATCCGCGCAGCGAAGACCCGCACGCCATCATCGCGCAGATCGTCGCCGGCATGCGCGCAGATGGCCCGCAGCCGCAGGCCATCGAAGACCGCGCCGCTGCCATCCTGTCGGCCATCAAGCATGCTGCCAAGCCGGATGTGATCCTGCTGGCGGGCAAGGGCCATGAGCCGTACCAGGAAATCAAGGGCAAAAAATTGCCGTTCTCCGATGCCGACCATGCGCAGCTGGCACTGTCCGCGCGCCTGACGATGATGAGGACGAACTGATGCACCAGCGTATTGATCACCCCATGCACGCGACCCTGGCCGAACTGATGCCTGCCCTGCACGGCGCGCAGCTGACGGGCGACGCCGTTTTTGACGGCGTATGCACAGATAGCCGCAGCGCGCCAGCCGGCTCGCTGTTCGTCGCCCTGCGCGGCGAAAGTTTCGATGCGCATGATTTCCTCGACCAAGTGGCCGTCAGCGGCGTTGCCGCCGTGGTGGTGGAGCGCTTGCCAGAAAACTGGGATAGCAGCAAGGTGCCCGCCATCGTGGTCGCCGATACGCTGGTCGCGTTGGGCCGCATCGCTAATTACTGGCGCTGCCGTTTCAAGCTGCCCGTCATCGGCGTTACCGGCAGCAACGGCAAGACCACCGTCAAGGAGATGATTTCGTCCATCCTGGCGGCGGCCTTTGGCGAAGACGCACGCCTGGCCACGCGCGGCAACCTGAATAATGAAATCGGCGTGCCATTGACCTTGTTGCGCCTGAGCGAGCGGCACCAGGCGGCCGTGATCGAAATGGGCATGAATCATCCTGGCGAAATCTCGCGCCTGGCGGCAATCGCCGCGCCGACGCTGGCGATGGTCAACAACGCGCAGCGCGAACACCAGGAATTCATGCACACGGTGGAAGCGGTGGCGCGCGAGAACGGCGCCGCACTGGCGGCATTGGGCGATGACGGCGTAGCCGTTTTCCCGCATGGCGATGAATTCACGCCCTTGTGGCGCGAGCTGGCCGGCGCGCGCGCCGCCATCAGCTTCGGCCTGTCGAAGGATGCCGATGTCAGTTGTACGCACCGTGCGGCCGAAGATTTTGGCAGCGACATGTTCGTCAGTGTGCGCGCACAGGACGGCAGCTTGCGCCAGTTTTTTGTCGCCTTGCAGGCAGCGGGCGAGCACAACGTGCGCAATGCGCTGGCTGCGGCGGCGTGCGCCGTTGGCGCGGGCATCGCCATGGAACATATCAAGCAGGGCCTGGAGTCGTTCGCGCCTGTGAACGGTCGCCTGCAGAAAAAACGTGCCGCCAACGGCGCCACCATCATCGACGACACGTATAACGCCAATCCGGATTCGGCGCGCGCTGCCATCGATGTACTGGCGCAGGCCCCAGCACCGCGCATCCTGGTGCTGGGCGAGATGGGTGAAGTCGGCACGCAGGGGCAGCAGTTCCACGAAGAGATTGGCGCCTACGCCGCCGCCAAAGGCATCGAATACGTGCTGGCGACGGGCGGCCTGGCGCGCCATCTGGTCAATCCGGCGCAGGCTGCCGCGAGCCAGGAATCGGGCACGCTCGTGGAGTATTTCGAACAGTTCGACGGTTTGCTGGCGGCGCTTGATGCGCATTTGTCCGGCCGCTCGGATGCAACAGTATTAATCAAGGGCTCCCGCTTCATGAAAATGGAACGGGCCGTGCAGCATTTGATTGGTTCAAACAACAATAACAAGGAAGCTCACTAATCATGCTGCTCTGGCTCGCTCATTATTTCCAGGACGACATTGGCCCACTGCGGGTCTTTAACTTCATCACCTTCCGCGCCGTCTTCGCAACGCTGACGGCGATTTTGATCGGCCTGTGCGCCGGTCCCGCCGTGATCCGCATGCTCACGCGCATGAAGGTCGGCCAGGCCGTGCGCACGGACGGCCCACAGACGCATCTGAAAAAACACGGCACGCCCACCATGGGCGGTGTGCTGATCCTCATCGCCATCGGCATTTCCACCCTGCTGTGGGCCGACTTGTCGAACCGCTTCATCTGGCCCGTGCTGATCGTCACGCTGGGCTTTGGCGCCGTCGGCTGGGCCGATGACTACCGCAAGGTGGTGCATCAGGATCCGGAAGGCATGCGCTCGCGCGAAAAATATTTTTGGCAGTCGCTGATCGGTATCGCCGCCGCGTTTTACCTGGCGTTTTCCGTCTCGATCTCCGAGCCCAATGCTGGCCAGGTGTGGAATCTGATCTACGCCTGGGTGCAGTCCGGCTTTGCCATGGATTTGCCGCCGAAAGCCGATTTGATCGTGCCATTCTTCAAGACCATCAGCTATCCGCTGGGTGTATGGGGTTTCATCGCGTTGACGTATTGCGTCATTGTCGGCACCAGCAATGCTGTCAATTTTACGGATGGTCTCGATGGCCTGGCCATCATGCCGACGGTGATGGTGGGCACGGCCCTGGGCCTGTTCGCCTACCTGACCGGTAACGCCACGTATGCGCGCTACCTGTTCATTCCGCACATCCCGGGCGCCGGCGAACTGGTGATCTTCTGCGGCGCGCTGGCAGGTTCCGGCCTGGCTTTCCTCTGGTATAACACGCACCCCGCGAAAGTGTTCATGGGCGACGTGGGTGCGCTGGCACTGGGCGGCGCATTGGGTACCGTGGCCGTCATCGTGCGCCAGGAAATCGTATTGTTCATCATGGGCGGCATCTTCGTTGTCGAGACGCTGTCCGTGATCATCCAGGTTGTCTGGTTCAAGTACACCAAGAAGCGCTATGGCGCGGGCCGCCGCGTCTTCCTGATGGCGCCCTTGCATCACCATTTCGAACAAAAAGGCTGGAAGGAGACGCAGGTTGTCGTGCGTTTCTGGATCATCACCATGATGCTGGTGCTGCTCGGCCTGACCACCTTGAAGCTGCGCTGATGATGTACGACGCTAAAACCGCACTGGTACTGGGCCTCGGTGAGTCGGGGCTGGCGATGGCCCTGTGGCTGGCCCGCAGCGGTGCGACCGTGCGCGTGGCAGATACCAGGGAAAGCCCGGAGCGCCTGGCCGCCTTGCAGGCTGCCGTGCCGCAGGCACAATTCATCGCCGGCGCCTTTACGGCCGACCTGCTCGACGGCGTCGACTTCGTCGCCGTCAGTCCGGGCCTGGCGCCTGGCCGTGAACTGGCTGGAATCGTACCGGCCGCCGCTGAAAAAAATATCCCTGTGTGGGGCGAGATCGAACTGTTCGCGCAGGCACTGGCCGCACTGAACGCAGAACGCGGCTATGCGCCGAAAGTCATCGCCATCACGGGCACGAATGGCAAGACGACGGTGACCAGCCTGGTGGGCTTGCTGTGCGAACGCGCAGGACTTGTTACGCGCGTGGCCGGCAATATCAGTCCGGCGGCGCTCGACGTGCTGCGCGAGGTACTCGATGCCGAGCCAGTGCCGCAGCCTGTTGTCAAGGGCGAGGGCGAGGAAGCGGCGCAAGCCGTCGCCAGCACCTTGCCGCAGGCGTGGATACTGGAACTGTCCAGTTTCCAGCTGCATACGACCTTCAGTCTGCAGGCCGATGCAGCCACGGTCTTGAATCTGTCGCAGGATCACCTGGATTGGCACGGCGACATGGCCTCCTATGCGAGCGACAAGGCGCGCATCTTCGGCCACCAGAGCGTGCGCATCCTGAACCGCGACGATGCCGCCGTGATGCAGATGGCCAATCCGCTGGCACAGACGATCACCTTCGGTACGGGCGAGCCGCTTGCGGTGGACAGCTTTGGCCTGGTCAACGAACGGGGCATCTTCTGGCTGGCGCAAGCCGTGCCGAGCGAAGAAGTCATCGAGAAAAAACGCAGGAAGAATGATCCGGCGCCGGAACCTGTGCCAACGATGGCCAAGAAGCTGATGCCGGCCGATGCACTGAAGATACGTGGCCAGCACAATGCCTCGAATGCGCTGGCGGCGCTGGCCCTGTGCCGCGCCATCGGCCTGCCATTCGCGCCGTTGCTGCATGGCTTGCGCGAATACCAGGGCGAGCCGCACAGGGTGGAATTGATCACCGCCGTCAATGAAGTTGAATACTACGACGACAGCAAAGGCACCAACGTGGGCGCGACAGTGGCTGCGCTGTTTGGCCTGGGCAAGGCGTTTGGCGGCGCAGAACAGCGTCTGGTGCTGATCGCCGGTGGCGATGGCAAGGGACAGGATTTCTCGCCGCTGGCTGAACCCGTGTCGCGCTATGTACGCGCCGTGGTGCTGATCGGCCGCGACGCGCCGGCGCTGCGCACGGCCCTGGAACCTGCTGGCGTGGACATCTTCGACTGCGCCACCTTGCCGCAAGCCGTCAAGCGAGCCAGCAGCCTGGCCTTGGCCGGCGATGCCGTGCTGCTGTCGCCTGCGTGCGCCAGCATGGATATGTTCAAGAACTATGCGCACCGCGCGCAGGTGTTTGTCGACGCCGTGCGCGATATCGCACTGGAAAACGGACAGGATATCTGATGGCTTTCCAGCTGCCCTTCAGCTTTGGTTCCGGCTCGGCTGCCAAGCCGTTGGATAGCCGCGCGCGGCAATCGAAGATGATGGACTATGACAAGCCGCTGGTGTGGGTAGTTCTGCTGCTCATGTTGTTGGGCATGGTGATGGTGTATTCGGCGTCGATCTCATTGTCGGACGCGCGCAAGTTTGCCGCTTATACGAACAATTATTTCGTCGTGCGCCAGGCGCTGTTCATCGGCGTGTCGATCATCGCTGCGGCGCTGGTGTTCCGAATCCGTGTCGCGACCTGGCAAAAAATGGCGCCATGGCTGTTCATCGGTACGCTGGTGTTGTTGGTGATGGTGCTGATACCTGGCTTGGGCGTGTCGGTCAACGGTGGCCGCCGCTGGCTGAATTTGCCGGGCCTGCGGCCGCAGCCGTCCGAACTGATGAAGGTGGTGATGGTGCTGTACGCCGCCGACTACACGGTGCGCAAGCAGGAATACATGCACAAGCTGACCAAGGGCTTCATGCCGATGGCGCTGGCGGTCAGCTTCGTTGGCCTGCTGCTGCTGATGGAGCCCGACCTGGGGGCTTTTGGCGTGATCGTTTGCATCGCCATGGGTATCTTGTTCCTGGGCGGCGTCAACGCCATCTGGTTTGGCGGCATTGGCGCCATGCTGACGGCAATTTTCGTCACCATCATCGCCTTGTCGAAATTTCGTCGCGAGCGGTTTTTTGCGTATCTCGATCCATGGCAGGAAGACAATGCGCTCAACAAGGCTTACCAGCTGACGCACTCGCTGATTGCCTTCGGGCGCGGCGAACTATTTGGCGTGGGCCTGGGCGGCAGCGTGGAAAAGCTGCACTACCTGCCCGAAGCGCATACGGACTTTTTGCTCGCCGTGATCGGCGAAGAACTGGGACTGGCGGGCGTCCTGGTCGTGATCGGCATGTTCTACTGGATCATCAAGCGCGCCTTCGATATCGGCCGCCAGGCGATTGCCATCGACCAGACCTTCGCCGGACTGACGGCGAAAGGCATCGCCATCTGGATCGGCGTGCAGACCTTCATCAATATGGGCGTGAACCTGGGCCTGCTGCCGACAAAAGGGCTGACCTTGCCCCTGATGAGTTATGGCGGCACGGGCGTACTGATTAACTGTATCGGCCTGGCGATTTTGCTGCGCATCGATTATGAAAACCGGATCCTGATGCGTGGAGGCCGGCTATGAACAACGTGACGAACTTGAAAACGACGAAAAGATTGATGATTATGGCGGCCGGTACCGGCGGCCATATTTTCCCTGGCCTGGCGATTGCGCAGACGATGCGCGCGCGTGGCTGGGAAGTGAGCTGGCTGGGCACGACCCATGGCATGGAGCAGGAACTGGTACCGAAAAGCGGCATTCCCATGGACGCCATCGCGTTCTCCGGCATGCGCGGCAAGGGCCTGGCGCATACGCTCAAAGGCGGTTTCAAGATGCTGGCGAGCTTTTTTGCCATCCGTCGCTTTATCGCCAGCCGCAAGCCGGACGTGGTGATGGGCATGGGCGGCTACGTGACCGTGCCGGGCGGCCTGATGGCGCGCCTGAAGGGCGTGCCGCTGGTGCTGGTCAATGCCGACGCGGCGCTGCTGCTGTCGAATAAAACGCTGGTGCCGCTGGCGCAAAAGGTGTGCTTCGGTTTCCCCGCCGATTTCGGCATCGCTGCGGGCAAGGCCGTCGTCACGGGCAATCCCGTGCGCGCGGAGATCCTCGCCATGGCGCCGCCGTCATCGCGCTTTGCGGGCCGCAGCGGGCCGCTGCGCATCCTTGTCGTTGGCGGCAGCCTGGGCGCGAAAGCGCTGAACGACAATTTGCCTGCTGCGCTGGCCCTGATGCCTGAGGGCGAACGTCCGTTGGTGACGCACCAGTCGGGCAAGAAGAATATCGACGCCCTGCATGGCGCGTATGCGCAGGCGGGCGTGCAGGCCAATGTGGTCGACTTCATCGACGACATGGCCAAGGCCTACACCGAGGCCGACTTGGTGATTTGCCGTGCAGGCGCCATCACCCTGTCGGAACTGACGGCGGCCGGCGTGGCCAGCGTGCTCGTGCCGCTGGTAGCGTCGACCACCAGTCACCAGCGCGACAACGCGCAATGGATGGCGAAGCAGGGCGCGGCGATTCATCTGCCGCAGACGGAAATGAGTGCAGCATCGCTGAGCGCGATGCTGGCGTCCTTGACGCGCGATAGCTGCCAGCAGATGGCGCAATTGGCACTCGCAGCAGGCAAGCGCGACGCCAACGAGGCGATCGCACACGTATTGGAAAAATTGGCATGAGGTTAGCTCTGTGAAGCATAAAGTAAATAATATCCACTTTGTCGGCATTGGCGGCAGCGGCATGAGCGGCATCGCCGAAGTGCTGGTCAACCTGGGCTACAAGGTGTCGGGTTCTGACCTCGGCAGCAATGCGGCGACGCAGCGCCTGGCGAGCCTGGGCGCAACCGTCATGCTGGGCCACGCGGCCGACAATATCGGCGACGCCGATGCGGTCGTGACCTCGGGCGCCGTCCCGCAAGACAATCCGGAAGTAGTGGCCGCGCGCGCGCGCAAGATTCCGCTGGTGCCGCGCGCCGTGATGCTGGGTGAGTTGATGCGTCTGAAACGTGGCATTGCCATCGCCGGCACGCATGGCAAGACGACGACGACCAGCCTGGTCGCTTCGGTGCTGGCCCAGGGGGGGCTCGATCCTACTTTTGTGATCGGTGGACGCCTGACCAGTGCCGGCGCGAACGCCAAGCTGGGCTCCGGCGAATACTTGGTGGCTGAAGCCGATGAATCGGACGCCTCGTTCCTGAACCTGACGCCGATGATCGAAGTGATCACGAATATCGACGCCGACCACATGGACACCTACGAGCACGATTTCGAAAAGCTCAAGCAAGCTTTTGTGCAGTTCACGCACCGCTTGCCGTTCTATGGCCGCGCCATGCTGTGCATCGACGATCCGCACGTGCGTGCCATCATCCCGTCCGTCACCAAACCCGTCACCACCTATGGTTTCGCGCAAGACGCGGAAGTGCGCGCCATCAACGCGCGCGCCGTTGGCCTGGAAATGCATTTCACCGTGCTGCAGGAAGGCTATCCCGACCTCGACGTGGTGTTGAACCAGCCTGGCATGCACAATGTGCAGAATGCTTGCTCGGCGATTGCGATCGCGCGTGAAATCGGCATCGACGACAGCGCCACGCAGCAGGGCCTGGCCGAGTTCTCTGGCGTGGGCCGCCGCTTCACGCGCTATGGCGACGTGGCGCTGCCGAATGGCGGCAGCTTCGCCCTGGTCGACGATTTCGGTCACCATCCAGTGGAAACGGAAGTGACCCTCGCCGCTGCGCGCGCTGCCTACCCTGGCCGTCGCCTGGTGCTGGCTTTCCAGCCGCACCGCTACAGCCGCACGCGCGACCTGTTCGAGGATTTCGTCAAGGTGCTGGGCGCGCCCGATGTGCTGCTGCTGTCCGAAGTGTATGCAGCAGGTGAAGCGCCTATCGTCGCCGCAGATGGCCGCGCACTGGCGCATGCGCTGCGCGCGCGCGGCAAGATCGAACCGATTTTCGTCGAGTTCATGACGGACATGGCTGACACCATCATGAGCGTGGCGCGCGACGGAGACGTCGTGCTGACCATGGGAGCGGGCTCCATCAGCGGCATCCCGCAACAACTGACTACGTATCAATCCAACACTGTAAAGGCCTGACGTGAACCAAGCTTCAGCTATTGACGTAAAACAATTGGGCAAGGTTGGCGTGCTGTTCGGCGGCAGTTCGGCCGAGCGCGAAGTGTCGCTGATGTCCGGCACCGGCGTGCTGGCCGCGCTGCAAAGCCGCGGCGTGGACGCGCACGCGTTCGATACGGGCGAACGCAGCCTGGCCGAACTGGCTGCTGAAAAATTTGACCGCGTCTTCATCGCGCTGCACGGCCGCTTCGGCGAGGACGGCAGCTTGCAAGGCGCGCTCGAGCAGCTGGGCATTCCCTACACGGGCAGCGGCGTGATGGCGTGCGCGGTGGGCATGGACAAGGTCTACACCAAGATGATCTGGCTGATGCACCAGTTGCCGACGCCGCAATACGCGGTACTGGACGCGCAATCCGACCTGGCCAAGGTCGCCGCCGAACTGGGCTTGCCGCTGATCGTCAAGCCGCCGCATGAAGGTTCGAGCATCGGCATCACCACCGTCAACGAAGCATCGGCATTCCAGGCGGCCTATGACATCGCCGCCAGCCTCGATGATTCGGTGCTGGCCGAGGAATTCATCAAGGGCCGCGAATTCACCGTTGCGATCCTCGGCAAGGGCGCCACGGCGCGCGCGCTGCCGCCGATTGAAATCGTCGCCCCGCAAGGCAACTACGATTATCAGAACAAATACTTTACGGACGATACCAAGTATTTCTGCCCGCCGCAGCTCGACCCGGCGATCGTGGCGGAGATGGAGCGCATCGCCGTGGCAGCTTACCGCGCTCTCGGCTGCGAGGGATGGGGGCGGGTCGATGTGCTGATGCGCGCGGCCGACAGCAAGCTGTTCCTGCTGGAAGTCAATACCTCGCCGGGCATGACGAGCCATTCGCTCGTGCCGATGGCGGCGCGCGCGGTCGGTATCAGCTATGAAGACCTGTGCCTGGAAATCGCCGCTGGTGCCCGCCTGAAAATGCACAAGGGACAGCACTGATATGTGGCATGACGCTAAAAGCCTCAATACGACAGCCAACGGCTTGCTGGCCGCGGTGCTGGTCGTATGCGTGGCGGCCGGCGTCTGGTGGGTGTCGCAGCGTCCCATGTTCGAGCTGCGCACCATCAAGGTGGAAAGCGCGGATGACAAGGGCCTGCGCCACGTGAATTACCTGACCCTGCGCAGCGGCACTCTGGGCCGCATCAAGGGCAATTTCTTCACGACCAACCTGGAAAGCGTGCGTGGCGTGTTTGAGTCGGTGCCTTGGGTGCGCCGTGCCAGCGTACGGCGCGAATGGCCAAACCAGCTGATCGTGGCGCTGGAAGAACACGAAGCGCTGGGCACCTGGGGTGAGGATGGACGCCTGCTGTCGGTCAAGGGCGAGGTGTTTACGGCGAATGTGGCGGAAGCCGAAGATGACCACGAATTGCCGGCCTTCGCCGGTCCCGATGGCAGCGAGAAGGAAGTGCTGGCTACTTACCTGCAGCTGGCAAAGTGGTTTGCGCCACTGAAGATGGTGCCTGAATCGCTGTCCTTGTCGAGCCGCTATGCGTGGACTGTGAAACTGGATAACGGCATGAGCGTGGCGCTGGGGCGCGAGCACAATCATACGACCCTGAAGGCGCGGGTCGACCGGCTGGTGGGCATCTATCCGCAGCTGGCGAGCCGGCTGGAAAATATCGATACGATCGATATGCGCTATCAGAATGGCCTGGCGCTCAGTTCCGCCGGCCTGGTGATACCTGCCGAAGGCAAGGATGGCAAGCCAGTCATGAAGAAGAAAAGTGGCAGTGCGCTTAAAAAAACGACTTAACCGAATAATTAATTTAACAATAGCCCAAAAAACTAGGCGACAGAAATGACAAAAGACGCAAAAAACCTGATCGTCGGCCTCGACATCGGCACCTCGAAAGTGGTGGCGGTGGTAGCCGAAGTGATGTCCGACGGGCGCCACGAAGTGATCGGGCTGGGCCAGCATGAATCGAAGGGCCTGAAAAAAGGCGTGGTGGTCAATATCGAGGCCACGGTGGAGTCCATCCAGCGTGCGCTGGAAGAGGCCGAGCTGATGGCTGATTGCAAGATCCGCAATGTCTATGCGGGCATTGCGGGCAGCCATATTCGCAGCTTCAATTCCAGCGGCATGGTGGCCATCAAGGACAAGGAAGTGACGGCGACCGACGTGGCGCGCGTCATCGAGACGGCAAAAGCGGTTAACATTCCGACCGATCAGCAATTACTGCACACGGTGCCGCAAGAGTTCATCGTCGACAGCCAGGAAGACGTGCGCGAGCCTATCGGCATGAGCGGCATTCGGCTCGAGGTGAAGGTGCATATTGTCACCGGCGCCGTGTCGGCGGTGCAGAATATCGTCAAGTGCGTGCGTCGCTGCGGCCTGGAAGTGTCGGACCTGATCCTGCAGCCGATGGCATCAGCCGATGCGGTGCTGACGCCCGACGAGAAGGAACTGGGCGTGGTGCTGATCGACATCGGCGGCGGCACGACCGATGTGGCGGTGTTCTCTGATGGTGCGATACGCCATACGGCAGTCATTCCCATCGCCGGCGATCAGATTACCAATGATATCGCCATGGCCTTGCGTACCCCGACCGCGGAAGCGGAAGAAATCAAGATCCGCTATGGCGTGGCCAAGCAGGTCCTGGCCGATCCCGGCGAATCGCTGGAAGTGCCGGGCCTGGGCGACCGCGGCCCGCGCAACCTGTCGCGCCAGGCGCTGGCGGCGGTGATCGAGCCGCGCGTCGAGGAGCTGTTCGCGATGGTGCACCAGGTGGTGCGCGAATCCGGTTATGAAGGTGTGCTGTCGTCAGGCATCGTGCTCACGGGCGGTACGTCCATCATGCCAGGCATGGTGGAAATGGCAGAAGATATTTTCCTGAAACCGGCGCGCCTGGGCACGCCCGAGTATCGGGGCCAGCTGGCCGACGTGGTGCGCAGTCCGCGCTACGCCACGGTATTGGGTTTGCTGCTGGAAGCGAAGAAGCAATATCTGCGCGGCCACATCGTGACGCGTCAGGACGGCTCGGTGAAAGCAGTCTGGCAGCGCATGAAGGAATGGTTTTTAGGGAATTTTTAAGGGCTTGATTTACGCCCGGCAGTACAGGTTTTTTGGCAGCATCGCAGGTACACACACATAACTTTATTTTATATTTAACCGCAGTTTTCAATCTCCAGTTCTCCTACGAATATGAGGCCTGGCGCTTGGAAACCGCATCTGATAGGAGTACATCATGGAGTTCGATATGGTCGATAACACAGCTTTAGGTACCGTCATCAAGGTCGTCGGCGTCGGCGGTGCGGGTGGCAATGCAGTCCAACACATGATCAATAAAGGCATGTCGGGTGTGGAATTCATTGCCGCCAACACCGACGCACAGGCTCTGTCGACGTCGAAGGCCCACAACATCATCCAGATCGGCGATACCGGTCTGGGCGCTGGCATGAAGCCTGCCGTCGGCCGCCAGTTGGCCGAAGAATCGCGGGCACGCATCGCCGATTCGCTGCGCGGCGCGCACATGGTCTTCATCGCTGCCGGCATGGGCGGTGGCACCGGCACGGGCGCCGCTCCTATCGTCGCCGAAGTGGCCAAGGAACTGGGCGCGCTGACGGTCGCCGTGGTATCGAAGCCATTCTCGTACGAAGGCCAGAAGTGCATGGATATCGCCGACGAAGGCCTGGAACAGCTGTCCCTGCACGTCGATTCGCTGATTATCATCCTCAACGAAAAACTGGAAGAGATCTACGAAGACGAAAGCATGCTCGAATGGATGCAGCATGCCGATGATGTGCTCAACAACGCGGTCGCCGGCATTGCCGAGATCATCAATGTGCCTGGCCATATCAACGTCGACTTCAACGACGTGAAAACCATCATGGGCGAGCAGGGCAAAGCCATGATGGGCACGGCGACGGCCTCGGGCGTCGACCGCGCGCGCATCGCTGCCGAACAGGCTGTCGCATCGCCGCTGCTCGATGGTATCGACCTGTCCGGCGCGCGTGGCGTGCTGGTCAACGTCACGGCCAGCCGTGGCTTGAAGGGTAAAGAGATCAAGGAGGTCATGGCTGCCGTGCGCGCTTTTGCGGCGCCAGATGCGTCGATCGCGCAAGGCATCGCCTACGACGACGCCATGGGCGACGACATCCGCGTCACCGTGGTGGCCACGGGCTTGGGCCGTGCGAAGAAAAACATCCAGCTGGTACCGCAACAAATGCTGCGCACCGGTACGCACAACAGCCCGCTGACGCCATCGGCAGCGATGGGCGGCGCGCAGGCAGTGACGACCAGCGTGGGCGTGGCGACGCCGGCAGCCGGTTTCGACGGCATGAAGGCGCCAGCCGTATGGCGCCGCGAATCGGCTTCCGAGCAAGTGCGCGCGATGGAAAAGAATGGGATGGAGACGTATGACATTCCCGCTTTCCTGCGCAAACAAGCTGACTAAGACTAAGACTAAGACTAAGACTAAGACTAAGACTAAGGCTAAGACTAAGACTAAGACTAAGGCTTAGACTTAGAGGTGAGATGATGTCGGCAATCACGACGGCGGCCTGAGTTCATGAGGGTCGCCGTTTTTTTGCCATTTTTTGACTTTTGATTTTGCTTTTATGGCCATTTTCTGCATAAATGCGGCAAGTCAGGCATACTATTGCGCAGTGTCGGCAGCATGCCGGCAGAACCAGATCCCGGGCGTTGTCCGCTGTCTGCTGCAGGCAAGCGGCTGCGTCTTTAACCGACATTACATAAGGAGTCAACATGACCATCAAGATCGGCGACACCCTGCCAGAAGGCACCCTGGCTGAATTCATCGAAAGCGAAACCGAAGGTTGCGCACTGGGCCCGAACACGTTTAACGTGCAAGACCTGGTCAAGGGCAAGAAGATCGCTATCTTCGGCCTGCCAGGCGCTTACACCCCGACCTGCTCCGCACAACACGTGCCCGGCTACGTCAAGCACGCTGCCGACCTGAAAGCTGCGGGCGTCGATGAAATCTGGTGCATCTCCGTCAACGATGCGTTCGTGATGGGCGCCTGGGGCCGCGACCAGAAAGCCACAGGCGTCGTGCGCATGATGGCTGATGGCAACGCCGCTTTTAGCAAGGCACTGGGGCTGGACGCCGACTTCAGCAAGTTCGGCATGGGCACGCGCTCGCAGCGCTATTCGCTGCTGGTCGACAATGGCGTGGTGACGCAATTGAACGTCGAGCAGGGCGGCAAGTTTGAAGTGTCGAATGCCGAGACGCTGCTGGGCCAACTGGCTTAAGCTATAAGGGGTCAGACCCGGCGGGTCTGACCCCTTCAAACGGCGGGTCTGACCTCTTCAAAAAAACGGCGCCACTGGCGCCGTTTTTTTATTGTACCGACGGTTTTGTCGCCTCGAACATGGCCGCATCGATGCTGAACGAATAATCGTCCTGCAGCGCGAAATACCGTCGCGCTTCCTCGGGCGCGCCATCGAACAGCTTGCGGATGGCTGCTACGCGTTCGGCGGGTGTGCGCATGCGTGCCACCCACGCGTCGAACTGCATAGGCAGCTTCCATACGCTGCGCAAGCTGTGCGTGAATCCTGCATTATCGAACATGGCGCCCCACTCGCAGGTGCGGTAGTGGCGTACGTGCGAGGCATCGCGCAGCATTCCCACCGCCTGCAAGGTGTTGTCGTACAGGGCCGTTTTCGGCGCCACGCTGTCGATCACCAGCAAGGTGCCGTTGGGACGCAGCACGCGCCAGGCTTCGGCCAGCGCGCCTGCCACGTCGCTCCAGTGGTGTGCGCAAAAGCGCGTGACGAGCATGTCGAAGCTGGCGTCGGCAAATGGCAGGCGTGTCACGTCGCCCTGCTGCGTGCTAATGTTGTGCAAGCCCCGCTGCGCCTTGGCGTGTTCGACCTCGTCGAGCATCGGCTGCGCCAGATCATAGGCGACGACCGATGCTGCCACGGGTGCGACGGCGAAGCTGGCGTGACCGGTGCCGCAGCCCAGGTCCAGCACCTGTGGTTTTCCTTGTTTGCCGTGGCGGCGCGCGCATTCCTGCAGCAGCACCAGGTCGGCGCCTTGCGCGAACATCGCGCTGCTCAGGTAGGCATGGGCCGTCTTGCCAAACTGTTCGGTGACAACATCGTGCTGCTGCATGGTTTTCTCCTGGTGATGGGGGCGTCCCGGCAGGATAAGGATAAAATTATCCTGTAACAAGACCATAACTTATACTGGTATATTAACTACCATGCACCCTTGTCATGTCAAATAAACTCGCTCAATTCATCCGTGCCCGGCGTGAAGCTGTCACTCCTGCCATGGCCGGCTTGCCCGGTGGTGGGCGCCGCCGCACGCCAGGCTTGCGACGCGAAGAGCTGGCGCAGCTGTGCGATGTCAGCCCCACCTGGCTGACGTGGCTCGAGCAGGGGCGGCCCGTGTCGGCCTCGGCCAAGATGCTGGCGCGCCTGGCGCAAATACTGCAGCTCAGTACGGCAGAGCGCGCTTACCTGTTTGACGTGGCCGACAAGCATGACCCCAGCCACGGCACTGGCGAGGGCGAGGGGCCCGCTAGCGCCGAGCTGGCCGCCATCGTTGCCGCCATCGCCGCGCCCGCCTACATCCTCGACCGTGCATGGAATGCCGTGGTGTGGAATGGGGCCGCTTCCACGCTGTTTGCGGCCTGGCTGCATGGCGCAGCGGCCATGCCGAACCAGCTGCGCTTCATGTTCCTGGAGCCTGGCGCGCGCGACCTGATCGTGGGCTGGCCCGAAAGAGCGCAGCGCCTGGTAGCCGAGTTTCGCGCCGACGTCGGCCGGCAGGCGGACCAGGCACCGCTGGCCGGCCTGATCGCCGAACTGGCTGGCGCCAGCCTTGAATTTCGGCAGTGGTGGAGCGCGCAGCAAGTACAGGGCCGCGATGGGGGGTTGCGCCAGTTCCAGCACGCGCAACAGGGGCTGCTTGAGTTCAATCAGGTGACCTTGCACCTGGCGCGCCAGCATGAGTTGAAACTGGTGATGCTGTTGCCGCTGTCATAAGGTAAACGGTCGCGCTTGCTATAATCGGGCGGACGGTGTGGCTTTGCCTACCGGTCCTGGCTCCGGCCGTCGCCATGATGACGGTCCCGTTTTTTGTCCGGAGTCTGTCCTGATAGCCCGCAATCAAAATTTGCGCAGCATTTATGTGATGCTGGTCGCAGTGGCCATGTTTTCCCTGATGGACGCAGCCATGAAGCTGCTGTCCGCCCATTATCCGCCCATGCAGGTGACGGCCTTGCGCGCCCTGTCATCCTTGCCGCTGGTCTGCCTGTACCTGCTGTACCTCGGTGCCTTTAACAATGTGCTCAAGGTGCGCTGGCCGCTGCACTTGCTGCGCGGCGCGCTGGGCGTGTTGATGATTGCCCTGTTCGCCTATGGCTTGAAGCACATGTCGCTGGCCGAGACGTATGCGCTGTTTTTCATCGCACCTTTGCTCATTACGGTCTTGTCGGTGTTTGTCCTGAAGGAAAAAGTCGACTTGGCGCGCTGGTGCGCGATCGCCGTAGGTCTGCTGGGCGTGCTGGTGGCGCTGCGCCCGGACGGTGCGGGATTCTTTTCGCTGGCCGGCCTGGCCGTGCTCGGTTCGGCCGCCTGTTATGCCATTTCGGCTGTCACAGGGCGCATTCTGAGCCGCACGGACGCCAGTGAAAGCATGGTCTTCTGGCTGATGCTGATGATGGCTATCGGCGGCGTGGCCTTGTCGGCGCATGAGTGGGTGCGCATTCGGCACGAACACTGGTGGCTGCTGGCAGGCTTGTCACTCAGTGGTTTCCTGGGCCAGCTGGCCATTACGGAGGCGTTTCGCCATGGCAAGGCATCGAGCGTGGCGCCATTCGAGTACTCGGCCCTGGCCTGGGGCATGGCCCTGGACTGGATGCTGTGGCGCGCCTTGCCCGATAAATACACCTTGATCGGCGCGGCCATCATCATCGGCAGCGGGATTTACCTGGTGCGGCGTGAATCGGTGCATGCGGAAAGCGAACATCCCTGACGGCCGGATGTGGTTTTTCTGGCCTCGCTCATGCCGTGTCGCAACGAAAACTCAGCAAATAGATATAATCGACAGATGTTAAAACAACGCACTATCAAACAACTGGTCCGCACCATCGGTGTCGGTTTGCACTCTGGCACCAAGGTGGAGCTGATCTTGCGTCCTGCCGCGATCAACACGGGCATTGTGTTTCGCCGCATCGACCTCGATCCCATCGTCGAGTTTCCCGCCAGCGCCATGGCCGTGGGCGATACGCGCATGGCGTCGGTGCTGATCAAGGATGGCGCCAGGGTGTCTACCGTGGAGCATCTGATGTCGGCCGCGGCCGGCCTTGGCATCGACAATATGTTTATCGACGTGAATGCGGAAGAAATTCCCATCATGGATGGTTCCGCCTCGTCCTTTGTTTATCTGCTGCAGCAGGCTGGCGTGGAAGAGCAGCAGGCGCCGAAGAAATTCATCAAGGTCGTCAAGCCTGTGGAAGTGCGTCACGGCAAGGGCGACGCCGAGAAATGGGCGCGATTGTCGCCGTATGACGGCTTCAAGCTCGATTTCTTCATCGAATTTAATCACCCCGCCGTCGATGGCACGATGCAGCGCGCCTCCGTCGACTTTGGCGACGTGTCCTACGTGCACGACGTGGCGCGCGCGCGCACCTTTGGATTCATGCAGGACGTGGAAAGCTTGCGCGGCATGGGCCTGGCCCGTGGCGGTTCGCTGGAAAACGCTATCGTCATGGATGAATACCGCATCCTTAATGCCGATGGCTTGCGCTATGAAGACGAGTTCGTGCGCCACAAGATTCTCGACGCCATCGGCGACCTGTATCTGGTGGGCCACCCCTTGCTCGCCTATTACACTGCGCACAAGTCGGGCCATGCACTGAACAATCAGCTGCTGCTGGCGCTGCTGGAACAGCCCGATGCGTATGAAATCGTCTCGTTCGCCACCAACGAGGCGGCGCCGCAATCGTACTTGCGTCAAATGGAGCGCGAATGGGCGTTGACGTAAGGTAAGTCGGATTAGGCCGCAGGCCGTAATCCGACGTGCTGCCGCCTGGCGTTGCTAATCTTTAGGCTCGCGGTGGTGGCGCACTAAACTGCGCAGCGCCGCGATCAGCTGCTCGTTCTGCTTCGACGCGGGCAGGGCCGTGCTCAGCTCTTCCAGGGCCGACATGGCTTTTTCCGGCAAGACCAGCGCCCGCGTGTGCACGATGGGCGCGATGCTCTTGACCACCTGCACTTTCAGTCGGATGCCTGAAATCTGCCAGCCTTTTCTTTCCAATTCTGCTTGTAATTTCGGCAATTGCTGCTTGAGCTTGGCTGCCAGTGCCGCGTTCGGTATGGCCAGCACCAACTGGCCGCTTTCGAATTGCAGGATGTCGCAATGTTCGAACATCGCCGGCAATGCCTTGGCACAATCTTTTTGCAGGGCGGCCAGGCGCATGACGGTGGGCATCAGCGATGCCATCGTTGCATTGCCGCGCAGAAAATCGGTTGCGCCCGTCACGGCCGGGCCTGAGCGGGCAAAGCCGTAGCTGCGGCGCTCTGCCTTCAAGTAAGTGGGAGTTCGCATGGCCGAAACATAGCACACTCGCCCGCGCATGACGAGTGCGGTGGCCCGCGTGATGCAAGCGCGCGGGCTGGTTTGCTTTACAGTATGGCAAATGTCCGCAATTTCTGCCATTTGTTTGCTATTAAGATATTGTTATATAGTGCATTACCCCAACCTTGACGGTGACGCATGATAAAATCATCGTCTTTTGCCATAGTCGAACTCCGTGCGGTCACGCGATTGTTACCTCGTTGTTACCTACCGAGCTTTTTTTAACGGCGTTTTTTCAAGAATTCAAGCATGTCATTACTGACCCAGATTTTCGGTAGCCGCAACCAGCGGCTGCTCAAGCAATACCAAAAAACGGTACGCGAGATCAATGCGCTCGAGCCGGCCATCGAAAAGCTGTCGGATGCCGAGCTGCAAGCGAAGACGCCGGCCTTCAAGGAACGCATCGCCGCTGGCGAATCGCTCGATGCCTTGTTGCCGGAAGCGTTTGCCGTTTGTCGCGAGGCCAGCAAGCGCGTCCTGCGCATGCGCCATTTCGATGTACAGATGATCGGTGGCATGGTCTTGCATTTTGGTAAGATCGCGGAGATGGGCACGGGCGAGGGCAAGACCCTGATGGCCACCTTGCCAGCGTACCTGAATGCCTTGTCGGGCAAGGGCGTGCATATCGTGACCGTCAATGACTACCTGGCGCAGCGCGATGCCGAGACCATGGGCCGCCTGTATGCGTGGCTGGGCCTGTCGACGGGCGTGAACATGTCGCAGATGGAGCACAGCGCCAAGCAACAGGCGTATAACTCCGACATCACGTACGGCACGAATAATGAATTTGGTTTCGACTTCTTGCGCGACAACATGGTCTACGAAGCGCGCGAGCGCGTGCAGCGCAGCCTGAACTTCGGCATCGTCGATGAAGTCGACTCGATTCTGATCGATGAAGCGCGCACGCCTTTGATCATTTCGGGCCAGGCCGAGAACCACACGGATCTGTATTACAAGATCAATGAAGTGCCAGCGCTGTTGACTTTGCAGATCGGCGAAGAAACGCCGGACGGCAAGGGCAAGGTTGACGTACCGGGCGACTACACCAAGGATGAGAAGGCGCACCAGGTGTTGCTGACGGAAGCGGGCCATGAAAAGGCCGAGCGCATCCTGATGGAAATGGGGCTGCTGCCAGAAGGCGCTTCGCTGTACGATTCGGCCAATATCACCCTCGTGCACCATCTGTATGCGGCATTGCGCGCACACGCGCTGTACTTCAAGGATCAGCACTACGTGGTGCAGAACAGTGAAGTCGTCATCGTCGATGAATTCACGGGCCGTCTGATGACGGGCCGTCGCTGGTCCGATGGCTTGCACCAGGCCGTCGAAGCGAAAGAAGGCGTCAAGATCCAGAACGAGAACCAGACCCTGGCCTCGATCACCTTCCAGAACTACTTCCGCATGTACGCCAAGCTGGCCGGTATGACCGGCACGGCCGATACCGAAGCGTATGAATTCCAGGAAATCTACGGCCTGGAAACGGTCGTGATTCCGCAAAACCGTCCGTTGCAGCGCAAGGATCGTCAAGATCAGGTCTACAAATCGTCGGCGGAAAAATACAACGCGATGTTGAACGACATCCGTGACTGCTACGAGCGCGGCCAGCCCGTGCTGGTCGGTACGACCTCGATCGAAAACTCGGAACTGCTGTCGGGCATCTTGAACAAGGCCAGTTTGCCGCACAACGTGCTGAACGCGAAACAGCATGCCCGCGAAGCGGAAATCATCGCCCAGGCAGGCCGTCCCAAAGCCATCACCATCGCTACCAACATGGCCGGTCGCGGTACCGACATCGTGTTGGGCGGTAACGTCGAAAACCAGATCAAGTTCATTGAAGCCAATGCTGAACTGAGCGATGCCGACAAGGCCGCCCAGTCGCAGACCTTGCGCGATGAATGGCAATCGCTGCATGACCACGTGGTCAATGCGGGCGGCTTGCACATCATCGGCACCGAACGCCATGAATCGCGCCGCGTCGACAATCAGTTGCGTGGCCGTGCCGGTCGCCAGGGTGATCCGGGTTCGTCCCGCTTCTACCTGTCGCTCGACGACGCGCTGTTGCGCATCTTCGCCGGCGACCGCGTGCGCGCCGTGATGGACCGTTTGAAAATGCCGGAAGGCGAACCGATCGAGGCGGGCATCGTCTCGCGTTCGATCGAATCGGCGCAGCGCAAGGTCGAAGCGCGCAACTTCGACATCCGCAAGCAATTGCTGGAATACGATGATGTCGCCAACGACCAGCGCAAGGTGATTTACCAGCAGCGTAACGAGCTGCTGGAAACGACCGATATTTCGGAAATGATCGGCTCGTTGCGCCATGGCGTGTTCACCGACCTGGTGTATGAGTACGTGCCGCGCGAATCAGTGGAAGAACAATGGGATATCAAGGGCCTGGAAAACACCCTGTCGGGCGAATGGCAGCTTGACTTGCCGTTGCAGGCCATGCTGGAAGCCGATTCGACCCTGACGGACGAAGAGATTCTGGAAAAAGTGCTGGTTGCAGCCGATGCCGTGTACCAGTCGAAGATCGATATCGTCGGCAAGGACTCGTTTGGCGGCTTCGAGCGCAATGTCATGTTGCAAAGCGTGGACAGCCACTGGCGCGAACATCTGGCGGCGCTCGATCACCTGCGCCAGGGTATTCACCTGCGCGGTTACGCACAGAAGAATCCGAAGCAGGAATACAAGCGCGAAGCGTTTGAACTGTTTGGCCAGATGCTCGACATGATCAAGAACGATGTCACCAAGCACGTGATGACGGTGCGTATCCAGTCGCGCGCCGAAGTCGATGCGGCCGAACAGGCGATGCAGCAGTCGCACGTGGAAAACGTGCACTACCAGCATGCTGAATTCGACCCCAACGCGGCGCCGGAAGAATTGCTGGCGCCTACAGCCGGCGGCAAGATGGACAACGTCGACGACATGAGCGTGAGCATGGGCCTGAAAGTGGGCCGCAACGACCCATGTCCTTGCGGCAGCGGCAAGAAGTACAAGGCTTGCCACGGCAAGCTGGCGTAAGGCGGTTTCACAGCCTGACAAAAAACGGAGACCGCGGTCTCCGTTTTTTTATGCTGCGCCCTGTTGGTAGCTTATTGGGCGAGGAAGTCAAATGCCCCGCTACTCGCATCCTTTGATACCACAAGCTTGACGACGGGGATGGGAGCGCTGCTGCCAGATGAGCCCCTGACCGCCCCCACATTGACTGATTTGGATGACAGTACGCCACCGCTGGAGGTGGACACCTGGACTGTTGCAGTGCGCCCGGTCGCGCCGGAGAAGTTGTTGATGCCGAACGAGTACGTTCCAGCTTGCAGCACTTTTGCATCACACGAAGCGAAATAATGCTCGGGTCCGTTTGCAATGACATTATCGACATCGAGACGTCCGACGTTGCCATTGCGGTTGGCGTAATAGACCTGCATGCCGTTTGGCTCAAGGCTGTGCAAATCGACATCGCCCTGGCCGTCCCAGGTGAGCGTCACGGTAAATGCGCCGACGTTACCCTGCTTGGGCGGCGCCTGCAATTGCTGCATGGCTCTTTCCACCAGCGATTTGACCTGCGCGCGGGCCGGCCGGCTCGCATCAAGATAGGTTTCCACCAGCATGTGGCCGGAAGCATCGGCAGTCGATGCAGGCAGGTTCAAGTTAATCGGCGGCACTGAAGTGATGCCTGTCAAACGCAGGCCGTTGATGACCAGGTCGATGTCTGCCAGCAGATGGCCGCCGCGCAGGGTCGTCGATGCAGGCGCAATTTGCGCAACAGCGATGCTCGATGCGCTGATTTTTGTCAGCGCATAATCGTAGGCGCGGTTGACGAATAGATTGCCTTGCGAATGAGCAACAAAAATCAGCTTTTGTCCTTCTACTGAAAGCGCTTCGATCCGCGTTTTGTGCAGGGAGTAGGTGGCCTCGGTTGGCGGATTGCTGACGAGCGAACTGATTGCTCCGATCAGTTTGTTCATGATGCTTGTCGCGATCTGATCGAGTATCAAGGCGGCGGACGGCAGAAAATTGCGGATTTTATTGGTGAACGATTTGTCCCCAGAAAGATTGTCCCAGAAATACTCAAATCTGTTGCCCATTTCGCCGCTGGAGTCGATTTCGCGCGCGCGTTGAATAAATACCTCGGCAACATCTTGCATCATCGTTGCGCCGCTACCGGGATTTTTGCCGCTGTAGTTATAAAAGGTTTCGTACTTGACGTTCTCGCTGTTATAGCTGTCAGTCAGCAGATTTCGCAATGCATCGCGTCCATTGTCAGCTTCGAACTTGGTATTCCAGACGCCATTAAAAAAGCCGAGCGTATAACCTTTCGGCGTGCAAAGTGCATTTGCAGGGATGGCTGCGTAGGCCGGAGCCAGCAAGGCAGGGATCAAGATCAGGGCCAGCAGTTTGTGGAAAAAATAGGCCTTAATTTTCACAGCCGTCTCCTGCCGGTGCCAGGGAAGTCGTACCGCTCAGGGCTGCATTGTATGCATCATAGGCATCGAAGCGCTGCCTGGTATTGATATGTAACTTTTCCATTTCTCTGGCGCGCTTGCTCGCAAGCGGACTCGGATATCGGCTGAACAGGCACGACGATGCATTCGACAGTTTGGTGGACGACGCCGTCAACGCGCTGCTGTCAGCCAGATTCGTGGTGAGTACCGAGGTAAATGCCTGCGCGGTTTGCCGAAGCGCGTTCTTTTGAGTTGCGGTATCTGGCATGCTGTTGATATGGGTTTCAATATCGTCGCGTATGCCGTTCGCATTGCTGTCCGTGCCTGACAGCGTCGCGCTGCGATCGAGCACAGGAATGCTCCCACTAGTTTCAGCCTTGCGAACCGCTTCGGTGAATGTCTTGAAGGTTGGGGTGGGCGCTGGTATCTCGGGAGCGGGAGCATCCTTGCCTCCTGAACCGCATGCCGCAAGCAGCACTGCTGAAAGCAGAATGCTCAAAGAAGTTTTTTTCATATAGGAACAATAAATGCCGTTATTTTTTTATAAATAACGAATGGGTGGCTGGAGTCTCCACCGCGCCAGCCATTCAGGCTTGCGCGAAGGGGGGGCGAAATTCTACTGCATATTGGGATCATTAATATGCAAATATAATTTTGCAATTTCTTAAATTATACGCATGTGCAATGCTGCTATCCAAAGTGCACGCTGACCTAATACCTTCCATCTGACTTTATTGAAGATGTCCGATATGACTGCTGTGGCCGTGACGCGAATGGGTAGAGCGGAGATTGGAAGTAGCCGCGTGGCAGAAGTGAGCGCATGGACAGATGGCTTGTTGCATGCTGCATATGTGAGCGGCGCCGCGAAGGCGCTACAATAGCGTTTCCTTTTTCCCTCGCAGAAGAACTCCTATGGCCGTCAATTCCCCCAAGCCCGTCGCCGCCGACCTGAAAGCCGTCGCCGGCATTGAAATCGGTGTTGCCGAAGCCGGCATCAAGAAACCCAACCGCAAAGATTTGCTGGTATTGAAACTGGCGCCGACGGCCACCGTGGCCGGCGTGTTCACCCTGAACCGCTTCTGCGCTGCACCCGTGCAAATCTCGAAAGCCAACCTCGCTGCCGTGACGGCCGGCGCTGCGCCTATCCGCGCGCTGCTGGTCAACACGGGTAACGCGAATGCAGGCACGGGCGAATCGGGCCTGGCCGATGCACAAGCGAGCTGCGCCGCACTGGCCGAGCTGCTGGGCTGCACGCCGCAGCAGATTCTGCCGTTTTCCACCGGCGTGATCCTGGAACCGCTGCCCGTACAGCGCCTGGTCGCCGGCTTGCCGCAAGCCGTGGCCGCGCTCACTTCAGACAACTGGTTCTCGGCGGCCGAAGCCATCATGACCACCGATACGCAGCCGAAAGCGGGCTCGCGCAGCGTCACCATCGGTGGCCACACGGTGACGCTGACGGGCATCAGCAAGGGGGCCGGCATGATCAAGCCGAACATGGCCACCATGCTCGGTTTCCTCGCGTTTGACGCCGCCGTGTCCCAGCCCGTGCTGGACCAGCTGGTGAAGCAGGCGGCCGATAAATCGTTCAACTGCATCACCATCGATGGCGATACCTCCACCAATGACTCGTTCATGCTGGTGGCCACGGGCGCTGGCAGCCTGCATATCGATTCGACCGATTCGCCGCACTATGCCGAACTGGCCGCTGCCGTTACCGAACTGTCGACGTTCCTGGCGCAAGCCATCGTGCGCGACGGCGAAGGCGCGACCAAGTTCATGACCGTGACCGTGGAAGACGGCCGCAACGTGGAAGAGTGCCGCAAGATCGCGTATTCCATCGCCCATTCGCCGCTGGTGAAAACGGCCTTCTTCGCCTCAGACCCGAACCTGGGCCGCATCCTGGCCGCCATCGGTTATGCGGGCGTGGACGACCTCGACGTGGGCCAGTTGAATCTATACCTGGACGACGTGTGGGTGGCCAAGAATGGCGGCCGCAACCCGGACTACCAGGAACAGGATGGCCAGCGCGTGATGCAGCAAAGCGAAATTACCATCCGCGTGAAGCTGGCGCGTGGCGATGCCACGGCGACCCTGTGGACGTGCGACCTGTCGCATGACTACGTGTCGATCAACGCCGACTACCGCTCATGACCACACTCGATCAATTCCTGATCCGCGCCGAAGCCTTGCTGGCGCGCGTGGAAGCGATCCTGCCGCAGCCGACGCCCGCGCCCGACTGGAACAGTTTTGCCTTCCGTTGGCGCCGGCGCCAGGGCGCAGCAGCCTATTTGCAGGCTGTGGCCCACGTGTCATCGATCGCTTTGGATGACTTGCACAATATCGGCACGCAAAAAGCGCAAATTGAACAGAACACGCGCCAGTTCGTCGGTGCGCGTCCGGCCAACAACGTGCTGCTGACGGGCGCGCGGGGGACGGGCAAGTCTTCCTTGATCAAGGCGTGCCTGAACCAGTTCGCCAGCCAGGGCTTGCGCCTGATCGAAGTGGACAAGGCCGATCTTGTCGACCTGCCCGACATTGTTGACTTGGTGGCGGCGCGCCCTGAGCGCTTCATCATCTTTTGCGACGACCTGTCGTTCGAAGAGGGCGAGAGCGGCTACAAGGCGTTGAAGGTAGCGCTCGATGGCAGCATCGCCGCGCAATCGGAGAATGTGCTGATCTATGCCACGTCGAACCGCCGTCATCTGATGCCGGAACGGATGTCGGACAATACCAGCTACAAGACGGACGACGATGGCGATTTGCATCCGGGCGAGACGGTGGAAGAGAAAATCTCGCTGTCCGAGCGCTTCGGCCTGTGGCTGTCGTTCTACCCGTTCAAGCAGGATGACTATCTGGACATCGTCGCGCACTGGCTCGCTAGCTTTGGCTGCACGCCGGAACAGATTGCGGCAGCGCGTGGCGAGGCGCTGCGCTGGGCCTTGCAGCGCGGTTCCCGTTCGGGCCGGGTGGCCTGGCAATTTGCGCGCGATTACGCGGGAAAGCTGGCGCAATGAGCGAAGTGAGCTTGAAGGATAAAGTCCAGCCTGTCGATGTGGCCGTGGGTATCTTGATGAAGCCGAATGGTGACGTACTGCTGGGCCAGCGCCCGGCTGGGAAGCCGTATGACGGTTATTGGGAATTTCCAGGTGGCAAAGTCGAACCGGGCGAGGCCATCTTTGACGCCTTGAAACGCGAGTTTGTCGAGGAGTTGGGGCTGTATATTGACAGTGCCGAGGCCTGGTGCGGCGTCGAATATGTGTATCCGCATGCGCATGTGCGCCTGCATTTTTATATCAGTCGCCATTGGCGGGGCGAGCCGCAAAGCCTGGAAGGGCAGGCGTTCGCCTGGCAGGGCACGGTCGGCGTGGAACCCTTGCTTCCGGCCACCATTCCCCTGCTGGAATGGCTCGATGAGGTGCGCCGGGAATTGCTGGCGTCTGCCTGATCTTCAATAGTGCCAGCGGGCAGCGCCATGCTGCGCGCTGGCGCAAACTTTCCTTTTGCTCTCCTTGTATCTTGCGCGCTGTGCGCTACAGTGCTTGCATCAAGCACCGGGGAGTTTCGCATGCCGCTGACACTGACCTTTACCGATACCGATGAATTGCTGATTGCCGCGCTGCACAAGCGTGCCCGAGCGCATGGGCGCAGCATCGAAGATGAGCATCGCGACATCCTGCGCAGCGCCTTGCGGCCGCTGACTAAGCGTCCGCTCGACGATATTTTGGCCAGCATGCCCGACGTCGGGCTCGATACGGATTTCGGGCGCCGCTCCTGACCGGCCATGCCTACGCTCGCTTATCTGGTCGATACGGATGTGATCGTTGCGGCGCGCATGGGTAGCGTTGCGCCGACAGGCGTGCTCGCCTTTCTGGAACGGGTGCCGCCCGAGGCGCGCTATGTGCCGGTGCAGGTGATCGCGCAGTTGCGCGCAGGCATACAGCACAGCTGGCGGCGCGAAGCGGCGCTGGAAGCACTGGCGCTGGAAGGCTGGCTGGAGGCTGTGCTGGCAGAGTATGCGCCGCGACTGCTGGAATTTGACCTCGATTGCGCACATGTCTGTGCGCGTCTGCATGCTCGCGGCCACGCGCACGGCGTGGATGGACAGATCGCGGCGATGGGTATTGCCTACGGCTTGACGGTGGTGAGCGGCAGGCTCGACAGGTTCGTCATGCAGGCGCTGCGCCTGGAAAATCCGTTTAGTTGTGGCTAATTGCGGCTTACTGCGGCTTGTTGTCTTCGTCCGCCAGAGGATCTTCAAACGGGTCGGCGGCGGGGATCGTATATTTTTCCTCGGCCCAGGCACCCAGGTCGATTTGCTTGCAGCGTTCCGAGCAGAAGGGGCGGAATGTATTGGCTTCAGTCCATTCGACTTTGGCAGCGCAGGTAGGGCAGTTAACGACGGTCATGATGGGGCAAATAAGTAGCAGTTAAAAATTACAGAGCGTGAGCTCGAACGGAACATCTTCTTCCAGCGGCTTCGGTTTCAAGTCACCGCCCTGGGTAGTGAAGCGTATCCATAGCATATATTTGTTGGCGGAGATTTCCGGGATGGCGCCGCTGTTCTCATCCAGGCTCAGGCGCAGCATCTGGTACACCTTGCCCTGCAGCATTTGCTGGTAGCTGCCGCCATTGGCGATCAGTTTCACGGGGCCGCCGGAATCGCGCAGCAGACGCAATACCAAGGCCAGCGCATCGAACAGCGGTGCCAGCGGCGCAAACCATGCGTGGATATCGTTCAGGCGCTGCTCGGAACTGCGCTTTTGCCAGGCGAAGTAGGAAGGCAAGTCGAATTCGCAGGCACCGCCCGGGATGATGGTGCGCCCGCGGATGCTCATCAGCCATTCATTGTCGCGGATATTCTGGCCCGTCTTGCCCTGCGCGGCCACCAGGGCGCCGCTGACGCTGTCGAGTTCAGCAAGGATGGCATCGAGGGTTTCCGGCTCCACGTTCGGATTGCTGCGGTAACCGAGCAGGCTTTGGCGTTGGCGTTCGAGTTCTTGCAACAGGTCGGACTTCAGGTCGGCGCGGCCGGCCACTTCGAGCATGTCAAAAATAGTCGCCAAGGCAACATGATGCTGCATTGCATGTTCTTGCTGGATGAAGAACTTGAATTTGTCGTACAGGTCTTCCAGTCGCAATAAGGTACGTATGCGTTCGTTGAAAGGGTATTCGTAGACAATCAAAATAATTCCCTTAAGTAAGGACCTGCAAACAATCCCGTGATTTTGAACCAAGCGTCGACAAATTACAAACGTTGCGGCCCGATTCCGGCCATTCTTTTTGAAAATGCCAGATATAAATCGTGCAACTGGGCAATCTGCGGTGTCAGGGCGTCCAAATCGGCATGATTGTCGATCACATCGTCCGCCGCCGCCAGGCGCATGGCGCGCGTGGCTTGCGTGGCCATGATGGCTTTGACTTGTTCTTCAGATAAGCCGTTGCGCGCCATGACACGTGATACTTGCAAACTTTCCGGGCAATCGATGACGAGCACGCGGTTGACGCGCTCCACCCAGCCACCTGACTCGACCAGCAGGGGCACGGCAAAGATCACATAGCTGCCCGTCGCTTCGGCGGCCGCCGCCAGCGTGGCCTGGCGGATGCGCGGATGCAGAATGGCTTCCAGCCTGGCCTTGGCGGCGGCATCGGAAAACACCAGCTTGCGCATTTTTGGGCGATCGAGGGCGCCCCGAGCATCGGCGTAGTCCGCGCCAAATTGCGCCAACAGGTCCGGCATGGCGGCGCCGTTTGGCGCTGTCAGGCTGTGGGCGATCTGGTCGGTGTCGACGATGGAAGCGCCGCGCGCGGCGAACAGGTCGGCCACGGTGCTCTTGCCGCAACCGATGCCGCCGGTGAGACCGACGCTGAAATAAGGGGCGTTTTGTTGTTGCATGTGTTTATCCATCAGGTGCACGCTGCTGCGCCGGTCAGCCGGTCAGGCCCAGCGTCAGCCGCGACAGTGGCGTGCCGTACAGCAGGGCGATCAGACCTGCTGCTGCCAGGTAAGGGCCGAACGGGATCGGTTTGTCGCGGCCCCGTTTGGCGAAGACGATCAGGCCGATGCCGACCACGGCGCCGACCAGCGAGGACAACAATATGATCGTCGGCAACATGCTCCAGCCCAGCCAGGCACCGAGCGCCGCCAGCAATTTGAAATCACCATAGCCCATTCCTTCCTTGCCTGTCGCCAGCTTGAAGGCCCAATAGACGGCCCACAGGGCCAGATAGCCGGCGGCTGCGCCGATGACGGCGTCTTGCAGCGGCACGAAGGTGGCGTTGATATTGACCAGCAGCCCCGCCCACAGCAAGGGAAAGGTGAGGTCGTCGGGCAGCATTTGCGTGTCGGCATCGATGAAGGTCATGGCGATCAGCAGCCAGGCAAACACCAGCGTGGCCAGGCCCGTCCAGCCGCTGCCGAAGTGCCAGATCAAGAGGGCCGACAGTGCGCCCGTCAGCAGCTCGACCAGTGGATAGCGCACGGAGACAGGCGCTTGGCAGGCGCTGCACTTGCCGCGCAACAGTAGGTAACTGATGACGGGAATGTTTTCCATGGCCGTGATGCGGTGACCACAAGCGGTGCATTGCGAGTGCGGCAGCATCAGGTTGTAGCGCTGCGTGTGCGGCAGGGGCAAGCCGCTTTCTTGCGCCACGTAATTATCAGACTCGCGCTGCATCATTTTTGGCACGCGGTGGATCACCACGTTGAGGAAGCTGCCCACGATCAGGCCGAACAGGGCGGCGATGAGGGCGACAGGCAGGTTGCCGGGCGCAGCGAACAGCAGGGTATCTTGCAGCATGGTGGATTTGTCTGAGGTGAAGATCGTTGCCGCGCAAACATTGCCTGGCACGACCGTAGTGTAAAACATCTGCCAGCACATGGGGATGTTTTGCGCAGGGCGCAGTCAAATCACGGCACCCAGCTTGAAAATCGGCAAATACAAGGCAATCACGAGTGAACCGACGAGCACGCCCAGCACCACCATCAGCGCCGGTTCCAGCAGCGTCGAAAGGGTGGCGACCGTGGCGTCGATGTCCGCCTCGATGATATCAGCCGCGCGCGACAGCATGGCGTCGAGCGCGCCAGATTCTTCGCCGATCAGCGCCAGCTGCGTCAGCAGCGGGGGGAACACGGCGCTGTGTTGCATGGCCAGGGCCAGGCTGCCACCGGCGCGGATTTCCCGTTCGATGCGCGTCGTCGCTTCCTGGTACAGCGCGTGGCCGGAGGCGTCGCCTACCAGGCCGAGCGAGTCTAGCAGCGGCACGCCTGCGGCGAACATGGCGGCCAGGGTGCGCGTCCAGCGGGCAATTGCCGCCTTGCGCAGCAGCGCGCCGAACACGGGCAGGCGCAAGGCCCACAGTTGCATCTTGCGCCGCAGGGCAGGCCAGCGCTGCCAGGCCAGGTGCGCTAGCAGCGAGGCCAGCAGCACTGCCGTCAGCAAGGCCAGCCAGTGGCGCACGAGAAAGGCGGACAAGCCCATGACGAGCAGGGTCGGTAATGGCAATGGCGCACCGAAGCTGTCAAATACCTGGCGGAAGGCGGGCACGACTACGCTCATGATGATGGCCGTGACAGCGATGGCAACGCACACAATGGCCAGCGGATACATCAGCGCGCCGCGTATTTTTCGCCGCAGGGCAATGGCCTTTTCCTGGTGCGTGGCCAGGCGCGCCAGCAAATCTTGCACGATGCCAGCCTGCTCGCCGGCGGCCAGCAGCTTGCAATACAGTTCGTCAAACAGCAGCGGGAATTGGCGGAAGGCCTGCTGCAGGCTGCTGCCCGCTTCGATGTCGTGGCGCAAGTCGCGCATCAGCTCGGTGACGGCGGGCTTGACCTGGCCCTTGCCGGCAATGTCGAAGGCCTGCAGCAACGGCACGCCGGCCGCCATCATGGTCGACAGTTGGCGCGTGAACAGCGCGATATCCTGGCCGGTGATGGCCTTGCCCGGCGCGGCCCGTGCAGCCCGTACCTTGGTGGCGAGGATGCCTTGGCGCCGCAAGGCCATGCTGGCAGCGGTGGCGTCGGCGGCGCGCAAGATGCCATCGACCGCCTTGCCACGGCGGTCGATACCCTTCCATGCAAACCGCCGCTCTGCCGCCATGCGCACCTCCTGCCGTCACGGTAGCAGCGTCAGGTAAAAGCACCAGCGGCGCTTGCGGCAGGCTTGATCTGGTTCAGCCTTTTGTACTTTTTACTGCCGTCTGTACGAGGGCCAGGGCCTTCACGCCGGCCGCATCTTCCGCGTCGCGGTCCGTGCCCTTGCTGATGCTTTCGCCATCGTCGCGGCGCAAGGTCCAGAAGGTCAGCGAAGACAGCACCGTCAGGGCGGCCAGTGTCAGGAAGGTGTGGTGCAGGGCGGTGCTGAGCATGGCGCGATCCGACTGCGCCATGTCGCCCAGGTACCAGCCCGTGATCAGCGAACCGAAGGCCAGGCCAAAGCTCATCGACAGTTGCTGCATCGAGCTGGCGATGGTGCTGGCCATGCTGGAGTCGCTCTGGTCGACATCGGCATAGGCGATGGTGTTCATGCTGGAAAATTGCAGGGAATTGAAAAAGCCCAAACACAGGCTGATGGCGACGATCAGGGACAGGGGCGTGCCCGCGCCCACCTGCGAAAACATGGCGATGGTGATGCCGATCAGCACAGTATTGACGACCAGCACCTGGCGGTAACCGAAGCGTGCCAATACGCGCGCGGAAATGAATTTCATGCCCATGGCGGCTGCGGCCGACGGCATCATCAGCAAGCCCGATTGCCAGGCGGGCAAGCCCAGGCCCAGCTGGTACAGCAGCGGCAAGAGAAAGGGCAGGCTGCCCACGCCCAGGCGCGTGACAAAGCCGCCCACCACGGAGACGCGGAAGGTACGAATCTTGAACAGGGTCAGACGCAACAGCGGGTGCAGCACTTCGCTCGCATGCCAGACGTACGCGGCCAGCAGGCTGATGGAAATGAATAGCAGCACGGCCGCCGAGGTGGGATCGATCTTGTGCTCGCCAAAGATTTCCAGCAGCCACGACAGCAAGGCGATGCCGGTACCGAACAGTACCAGGCCGATCAAGTCCAGCGGACGGGGCTTGTCGCCGTAGTAATCGGGCATGTAGCGGTGCGCCAGGTACAGCGCCGCCAGGCCCACGGGCACGTTGACGAAGAAAATCTCGCGCCACGACAGCCAGTGCACGATCAGTCCGCCCACCGTGGGACCCAGCAGGGGGCCGATCAGCGCCGGGATGATGACGAAATTCATGGCCGCCAGCAATTGCGACTTGGGAAAGGTGCGGATGATGGTGAGCCTGCCCACCGGCATCATCATGGCTGCGCCCACTCCTTGCAGCAGGCGCGCGGCCACCAGCATGGGGGCATTCACGGACAGGCCGCACAGGATGGAGGCGAGGGTAAAGATGGCCACAGCGGCCGAAAACACGCGCCGCGTGCCGAAGCGGTCGGCCATCCAGCCGCTGATGGGAATGCAGACGGCCAGGCTCAGGATGTAGCTGGTGACGACGGCCTTCAGGCTGAGCGGCGTCACATGCAGGCTGGCGGCCATGGCGGGGATGGCGGTGTTGACGATGGTGGAGTCGAGTTGCTCCATGAACAGGGCGGTGGCAACCACCCATGGAAGGTAGCTTTTAACGGGAGAACTGCTCATGGATGTGCGCCTGGCGAGGAAAGCCTACAGTAGGGCGAATTGTTACATAGATGGCGCAGACGTGCCGCTCGCGCCTCCTGGCCTGCCATGCTTGCAATTTTGGCATGTCTTGTGTCGCGCAGCACAATGCCGCCATCGCCCGATGAAAGTGGATCCATTGCACCATGGGAGAATTAAGTTCGATGTGGATAACAAGACGGCATTGGCGCCGTCGCTGGCCGTGCTGAGCGAGAGGTTGCCGTAGAAAGTCTATAGAACAATTGTTCCATAGTATTAACTTCCGTCCGGATCTAGCATGAGTGCTGTCGTTGCGGGCTCTGTTACTCGCAATTTGTCCTAGAATCCTGGAAGGTCAATGATGAAGAATACAATTTCGATCGTTTTGTTGGGCGCGGCCCTGTCCGCATGCGGTGGCGGCAGCGATGGTGGCGCGCCGGAAGTACCGGTCAAGCCACCCGTTGTGGTGACGCCTCCCGTGGTCCCTGCCGACAGCGTGACGCTGGCATCGCAAGCGGTGGCGAAAGAGGCTGGCCTCAATATCATTGCCGGCGCCAGCGCCGATGAAAGCGTGTATGACGTGGCCGCCGATATCGGCGACACCTGGCGCATCACATTTGACAGCGTCAAGAAAACCTATGCCATCCGTGTCTTGTCGACGCAGTTCGGCTTGAGTGACCGCAGCGGTACGTTTAGCGCTAGCACCAGCGGCAATCTCACCACTTACACGGACACGGCGACAGATTTCAGCGTCACCGTCGATGCGCGCACGCGTCTGCTGTCGGGCAATATCAAATTGGGTAATATGGTCTCGACCGTCAGCGGCAGCGGCTATGCGGTCAGTGACGTGGCCAAGCTGGCCGGCAACTATATTTTCCTGGGGACCATGCGCAATGCTTCGAACGGCGCTTTCCCTTTCCATCCGAAAGGCACTCTCAAGATCGCAGCCGACGGAGCGGCCCAACTGTGCAATGGCGGCGTCTTCAACGCGCAAGGCGTGTGCTCTGCAGTATCGCCGCAACTGGCAGCGGAAAACGCCAGCCTGACGCTGGTCAAGGATGCGAAGAGCGGCTTGCTCGTCGCCCGCCAGGGTGACCAGGACTTCGGCATCGTGCATGTGCATGCGGGGGACCGGGGGCTGGCGCTGTTTATCGATCGCTACGGCCGCAACCAGGAAAACGTCATGCGCGTGGGCACCATCGTGGCCGCCAAACAGCAGAAGATCGGCACGGAACTCAATGGCAGCTACGCCTGCGCAGCGCAGGGCATCAGCGGGAAGATTGTCGTTGCCGGCAGTACCGCCACCGTGACGAATAATACGACTGGCAAGACGCATGCGGAAACCATCACCGTCAACAAGCTGGGCCTGGGCGCGCAAGCCGTCGATTTCGATGGCGTCGCCGTATTCAAGGACCCGGCCGATGTGCCAGCCGACTATTCGATGTTCATGCCCGTGTCGTCGAGCATGGCAGTCGAGTTTTCGACCGACCGTTCGTACATGGGCATGTGCCTGAAACAATAGTCGCTAGCGTTGGAGGTGTTCCAGGGCGGCCAGCAGCGGCAGCGCCGCATCGGCGATACGCTCCAGGCTGGCCTCGCGCAGGGCGGCGGTGTCCACCGTGTGGCGGGAGTCCAGCCCCGCCCAGCGCAGCAGCGCCGTACACGCGGCGGGCGTGTCGAACATGCCGTGCAAATAGCTGCCCAGGATGTTCCCGTCATCCGACACGGCTCCTTCTGCGCGGCCATCGATGACAAAGGCCGGCTGCGCCAGCGCCGCGCCATGCGAGACGCCCATATGGATTTCATAGCCTGACACGGGCGCATCGGCCGCGCCGGCAAACGCGCAGTGGCCAGCGACCTGCTGCAGGCGTTTTTCTGCCGTCAATTCTGTCACCATGTCGAGCAGGCCCAGCGCCGTGGACTCGCCCGCCGCGCCTTCCACGCCCAGCGGATCACGCACGCTTTGTCCCAGCATCTGGAAGCCGCCGCAGATGCCGAGCACCTTGCCGCCATAGCGCAGGTGTTTTGCCAGGTAAGTGGGCCAGCCCTGCTGCTGCAGCCAGGCCAAGTCGCCGCGCGTATTTTTGCTGCCGGGCAGTATCACCAGATCGGCTGGTGGAATGGGCTGTCCATGTTGAATGAATTGCAGGTCGATATCGGGGTGCGCGCGCAGCGCGTCGACATCCGTGTGGTTGCTGATGCGCGGCAGTTGCGGCACCACTACCTTGAAGGCACCACGTTCGGCCTGCATCGTTGCCACGCCATCTTCCGCATCGAGAAACAAGCCTTGCAAATACGGCAGCACGGCCAGCACGGGCTTGCCCGTTTGCTGCTCCAGCCAATCGATGCCCGGTTGCAGCAGCGATATATCGCCGCGGAAGCGGTTGATGACAAAGCCGAGGATGCGCGCGCGCTCGCTGTCGGACAGGCAGGCCAGGGTGCCGATGATGTGCGCGAAGACACCGCCGCGGTCGATGTCGGCTACCAGGATCACGGGGCAGTCGACGGTTTCGGCAAAGCCCATGTTGGCGATATCGCGCGCGCGCAAGTTGACTTCGGCGGGACTGCCGGCGCCCTCGACGATGACAGCGGCGTATTGCTGGCGCAGGCGCGTGTACGATTCGAGCACGGCGCCCATGGCGATGGTTTTGTATTGCTGATAGTCGCGCGCATCCATTTCGGCGCGCACCTTGCCGTGAATGATTACCTGCGCGCCCGTGTTCGATGATGGTTTCAACAGTACCGGATTCATGTCCGTGTGCGGCGCGATGCCGCAAGCCAGTGCTTGCAAGGCCTGGGCGCGGCCGATTTCGCCGCCGTCGCTCGTCACCGCGCTATTTAACGCCATGTTTTGCGGCTTGAACGGCGCCACCGTCACGCCACGCCGTTTCAAGAGGCGGCACAGGGCCGCGACGACGGTGCTCTTGCCCGCGTCGGAAGTCGTGCCCTGCACCATCAGGACGGGGAAGGCGGCGTTCATGCCTGCTGCTGCCACTGCGCGATGATGTCGCTGATCTGGCGCAAGCCTTGCGTGATGGCGGCCGGACCGGGCGAAAGAATGTCGGGCGACTTGATCTCGAACAGCATCTTGTTTTGCACGGCGGGAATCGCGTCCCAGCCGGGGCGTGCCGTAAATTGCGCGGGCTGGAACTTCTTGCCGCACCAGCTGGCGATGATGATGTCGGGCGCGCGCCGCACCACCTCCAAAGGATCGGCAATAATGCGTTCCCTGGCGCCCGGATGCACGGATAATTGCGGGAAAGCGTCCGTGCCGCCGGCGATGCCGATCAACTCTGCCGCCCAGCCGATGCCGCTCATCAGTGGATCATTCCACTCTTCAAAGTAAATCACGGGCTTGCGCGTCCAGGAAGCGGCGCGGGTCCGGGCGGCGGCGATGTCCGCGCGCAGGCTGGCGATCAGTACGCGCCCGGCCTCTTCGCGCTGCACCAGCGCGGCCAGCACGGCGATCATGCGCAAGATGCCGTCCACCGTGCGCTGGTTGAACTGGTGCACTTCGATGCCGGCCTTGACCAGGTCGCGGCAGATATCGGCCTGCATGTCGCAAAAGCCGATTACCAGGTCGGGCTTTACGGCCAGGATGCGTTCCAGGCTGGAAGACGAAAAGCCGCTGATCTTGGTTTTCTCGGCACGCGCGCGGGGCGGGCGCACGGTAAAGCCTGAAATACCGGCGATGACGTCTTGCGCACCGAGCGCATACAGCGTCTCCACGGCTTCTGTCGAGAGGCAGGCGATACGCTGGTAGTGACTCGCGGTGTGGCTCATTTTGCACCCTTGGAGGCGGGATTGGCGCGGCGCTGGCGTGCCACTTCCAGCTGCTCGCACATGGCGGCCGTGCCCTCGATCATGCGCGGACCGGCGCGGTTCAGCAGATCGCCATTCAGACGGAACAGGTTATTGCTGCGCACGGCCGTCATCGACGGGAAGGCGCGCCACATGGACAAGCCGCCTTCACTGCGCGGATCGCTTTTTTCGCTGGTGCCGAAAATGACTTCCGGGTCTTCCTGCAACACGCCTTCCGGCGTGACGACGGGCGCCACCACCTTCATCGCGGCAAAGATATTGTGCGCGCCGCACAAGCGCATGGAATCGCTGACGATGCTCGCGCCGCTCAAGGTATATATCGGTTTGTCCCACACCTGGTAAAACACGCGTACGGGCGGGCGTTGCGCATACTGCGCCGTCAAGCTTGCCAGTTTCGCGCGCAGCTGGGCGGCGGCCGCTTTCGCGACTTTTTCCGTTCCCATCAGCTGGCCCAGGCGCTCCATGCTGTCCGGTATATCGGCCAGCTTGCGCGGTTCACTATGATAGATCGGTACCTTCAACTGGCGCAGCATGGCGATCTGGCGCTCGGCGCTGCCATGCATCCAGACGACGATCAAGTCGGGCTTCATGGCGATGATGCGCTCCATATCGTACTGTCGGTTGTCGCCGACCTGCGCGATTTTTTTCGCCGCTTCCGGATAGTCGCTATAGCTGACGACACCGGCGATCCTGTCGCCGCCACCGGCTGCGAACAGCAGCTCCGTGACGTGCGGTGCCAGCGCCAAGATGCGTTGCGCCGGCTTTTCCACGGTGACGGTATTGCCGTCGTCGTCGCGCACGGTGATGGCGGCATGCGCCTGCAGCGAGATCAATCCGGCTAGCAGCAGTGCGGTTTTCAAGTGCGTCATAAGTGCTTCCATGCAGTGAGGGCCTGCTGCAGGCGCAGCCAGGCATGTTCGTCGGGGGGCAGGCCCAGGCGGATGCCATGGGCGGCTTGGCGGAACAGGCGCACCCAGATGCCTGCTTGTGCCATGTGGCGCCAAAAAGCGGTGGCGCGTTCTTCCGGCCACCATTGAAACAGCGCCGTGCCAGTGCTGGCGATGTCGTGTGCTGCCAATAGCTGGTGCAGACGCAGGCCTTCGCCGCGCAGGCGCTCGCGCATTGCCTCCTGCCAGTGCGTGTCGTTCAGGGCTGCCAGCGCCACCTGCTGCGCCGGGCCGCCGACGCTCCATGGCCCCAGCATATCGGCCAACTGGGCCAGCAAAGCGGGATGGGCGGCGACAAAGCCCAGGCGCAGTCCTGCCGGGCCAAAGAATTTGCCCACCGAGCGCAGCACGATGAGTCCCGGCTTGCCCGTGTGCGATCCCAGGCCGGCTTGCGTTTCCGTGTCGCCAAACGCTTCATCGAGCACCAGCCAGCCACCGCGCGCGGCCAGCTTGGCGGCCCATTCCAGTAGCAGCTCTGGCGCGATGCGTTCGCCCGTGGGATTGTTGGGATTGCAGACGACCAGCACGTCGCAGCCGTCGACGGCTGCGCCCAGTTGCGCATACGGCACTTGCCGCAATTGATGGCCATGCTGACCCCAGTGGTGCGCGTGTTCCGCGTAGGATGGCGCGGCCACGACCACGCGCGAGGGGGCGCGCAAGCGCGGCAGGGCCTGGATGGCAGCTTGCGTGCCCGCGACCGGCAGCATGGCTGGCGCCTTGTAGTAGGCGCAGGCAGCGCCCGCCAAGGCTGGATCGGCTTCCGGCAGACGGTGCCATGCACTGGCGTGCGGTGCTGGCGCTGCATACCAGTGTGGGTTGATGCCGGTCGACAGGTCGATCCAGTCGGCCAGCGCTCGTCCATACTCGCGCGCGGCGTCGCGCAGGTTGCCGCCATGTTCAAGCAAGGTATCGCCCCTGCAGGTGGTACAGGCCGGCCAGTAACGCCATCCAGATCAGCCACAGCACGGCCGTTTCAGCCACCAGACGCCAGGCGCGGTCGATGTCGCGCGCTTCGGCGGGGCGTCCTGCGCCCAGCGGCGGGCGGCGTTCCAGTTCGCCGTCGTAGATGGCATCACCACCGAGGGCCAGGCCCAGGGCACCGGCGCCGCTGGCCATCACCGGGCCCGCGTTCGGGCTGCCCCAGTTGCGGGCCTGGCTGCGCCAGCAGTGCCAGGCGCGCTGCTTGTCGGCCATAGTCTTGCCCAGCAAGACATAGGACAGGGCCGTCAGGCGCGCCGGCAGGTAATTAAGGATGTCGTCGATGCGCGCGGCGCAGCAGCCGAACCAGTCGTAGCGCGCAGTGCGGTAGCCCCACATGGCGTCGAGCGTATTGGCCAGGCGGAACAGCACCGCGCCTGGCCCACCGGCCACGGCAAACCAGAACAGCGTGCCAAAGACGGCGTCGTTGCCGTTTTCCAGCAGGGATTCCGTGCTGGCCTTGGCCAGGCTGGTCGCGTCGGCGTTGGCCGTGTCGCGGCTGACGATGCGCGCCGTCAGCAGGCGCGCCTTGTCCAGGTCATCCATGGCCAGGGCATCGGCGATCGGTTGATTGTGGTCGCGCAGGCTGCGCAAGCCCAGGCACAGGTACAGCAAAAAAACATGCAGCGTCGCACCGGCCAGGCCGCACAGCCAGTAGGCGGCATAGCTGATCGGCAGCACGGCCAGCGACCAGGCCAGCGCGCCGCGCAGAAAACGTCCCCGGCCCCGGTTCAGCAGGCGCTCGAGCGCGCTGGAGAGGCGGCCAAAGCCCACCAGCGGATGCCAGCGGCGCGTCTCGCCCAGAACCAGGTCGAGCAGCACGCCAGCCGTCATCAGCGCCGCCAGCATGGGCAGCGACAAGCCGCTTAACATGGGCCGCCTTTCAGGTACAGGGGCAGGCCGGCGGCGACAAACACGGCCCGCTCGCAGATGGCCGCCACGGCCTGGTTCAGACGGCCCGCTTCATCGGTGAAACAACGCGAGATAGCGCCATACGGCACGATGCCCATGCCCACTTCATTCGATACCAGCACAAGGTCGGCGCCGGTTTCTTCCACTTCGGCGAGCGCGTACAGCAGGTGCGCGCGCTCGCTGTGGAACCGTTCGGGCAGGGCGATATCGCCGACGTCCGGATAGGTCTCGCCGGTGGAAAACATCAAGTTGGTCAGCCACAGGGTCAGGCAGTCGACCAGTAGCAAACGCCCTGGGCGCGCCTGTTGCAAGATGACGTCGCCCAGGCGCAACGGTTCTTCCACGGTGGCCCATTGGGCCGGGCGCTGTAGCCGGTGATGCGCAATGCGCGTGGCCATTTCGCCATCGCCCGCCTGCGCGGTGGCGAGGTAGACGACTTCCTTGCCCGACTCGCGGGCCAGCTTTTCCGCATAGGCGCTCTTGCCGGAACGGGCGCCGCCGAAGACCAGGGTGCGCGTCATGGCGCTGCTACCACTCGGTGCCGATTTGTGCGCCGATGCCGGCCGCATACGCATGCTTGACGACGGCCATTTCGGTGACAGTGTCGGCGATGGCAATCAATTCGTCCGGCGCGCCGCGGCCCGTGATGACCACGTGCTGCATGGCCGGGCGTTCCAGCAGGTCGGCGATGACCTTGTGCACGTCGAGGTAGTTGTACTTGAGGGCGATATTGAGTTCATCGAACAGCACCAGGCCGTAGCTTGGGTCGGTCAGGAAGGTCTTCGCCTGTTCCCATGCCAGTTCGGCTTTTTCGATGTCGCGCTCGCGGTTCTGCGTTTCCCAGGTATAGCCTTCGCCCATCGCATGAAAGCTGATTTCGTCGGGGAAGCGGCGCAGGAATTTTTCTTCACCGGTCGACATGGCGCCCTTGATGAACTGCACCACGCCCACCTTCATGCCGTGGCCCATGGCGCGGATAGCCATGCCGAAGCCGCTTGAGCTCTTGCCCTTGCCATTGCCCGTATTGACGATGATGATGCCGATTTCCTTGTCAGCCTTGGCGATGGCTGCGTCGATGATGGCCTTTTTTCTCTCCATGCGCACGCGGTGGCGTTCGTTTATAGCGTCGATATTAGCTGCGGTATTGGCAGCCAAATCCGCGTCGATGTTGTCGCTCATGTCAGTCTTCTTTCGGTATGAATATCTTGCGTTTGCCGTGCTCGATGATGTCGATCGGGTGGCCCAGGTAGTCGCCCAGGATGGATGCCTGCATTACTTCGGCGACGGTGCCGGCTAGCCAGGCGCCGTCGCCCATCAGCAGCAGTGCGTGGGTCGAGACGCTGTGCGCCAGGTTCAGGTCATGCCCCACCATCACCACGGTTTTCTGCTGTTCGCGGCACAAGCTCGATAGCAAACGCATGACGCTGACCTGGTGCGCCAGGTCCAGCGCATTGGCCGGTTCGTCCAGTAGCAGCAAGGGCGTGTCTTGCGCCAGCATGGCGGCAATCGCCACGCGCTGGCGTTCGCCGCCGGATAGGCTGCGTACATCGCGTTCGGCCAGGTGTTCCACTTCCATCGAAGCCAGCGCCGCCAGGGCGATGCGCTGGTCGTCGCTGCCTTCCCAGTAATGGTTGTCGTGATATGGGTGGCGCGCCGACAGCACGGTCTCGATCACGCGATACGAAAACGCATCATGGCGTGCCTGCGCCAGGAAAGCGCGTTCACGCGCCAGCTTTGCCAAAGGCCAGTCGATCAGGGCACGGCCTTGTATTGTTACGTGACCGGCGTCCGGTTCGCGCAAGCCGGCCAGCGCGCGCAGCAAGGTACTCTTGCCGGCGCCATTGCGGCCGATGATGCTCCAGCATTCGCCATCCCTGATTTGCCAGGTGAGGTTTGCCACGAGGCATCGCGTGCCCGCTTTCAGGCCCAGTTGGTAGGTGCGTATCATGTTTGTTTCATCCCCTGCGCAATCGATGCAGCTGGTACAGGAAGACGGGCGCGCCTATCATGGCCGTGACCACGCCGACGGGTAACTGCAACGGCGCCAGCACGGTGCGCGCCAAGGTATCTGCCAGTACCAGGAAAGTGCCACCGGTCAGCGCGGCGGCCGGTATCAGCAGGCGATGATCGGGGCCGCAGGCAAAGCGCAGCGCATGCGGCACGATCAGGCCGACGAAGCCCACGCTGCCGGCGCTGGTGACGGCGCTGGCCGTGAGCAGGGCGGAACAGAAGAACAATCCTTTGCGCAGGGCGCCCACGCGCACGCCCAGCGTGCTGGCCGCTTCCGCATGTAGCGCCATGACGTTCAGCGATCGCGCGCAGCGCAGCGCAAACACCATGGCGCCGGCCAGGACTAGCCAAGGCATCAGCCGCGCGGGGGCGCCAGACAGATCACCGATCATCCAGAACACCATGCCGCGCAAGCGGCTTTCAGGAGCGATCGAGAGCATCAGGGTGACGATGGACATGCAGGCCGAGGCGAGTATCACGCCCGTCAGCAGCAAGAGCGACGCGCCGCCTTCGGCCGCCGTGCCGCCGCGCAGGTCGCGCCGGGCAAAGAAGTACAGCAGCAGCGACACGCCGACGGCGCCGGCAAAGGCGGCCGCGTCAACGACCCACAGCGCGCACATGAATAGCAGCGCGGCCAGCGCACCGACGGAAGCGCCAGCGGAAATGCCCAGCACATACGGGTCGGCAAGGGGATTGCGCAGCAGGGCTTGCATCATCAGGCCAGCCAGCGACAGCGCCGCACCGGTGACAAAGGCCGTCAGCGCGCGCCCCAGGCGCAGGTCGAGCAGGGTGGCGGCGAGGGTATCGGGCTTGCCCTGCACGACATGGAACAGGGCGGAAGGCAGGTCGGCGAGCGCAATCGCGATCGAACCGATCATGCCGGAGAAAATGAGGCTGGCAATCGCGCACACGACCAGCACCGTGAGGATCACGGTGGCGCGGTGGCGCATAGTGCGGAAAAATGGGTGCATGGACTGCCTTAGGTGAAGCGGGAACGGTGCAAGTGGCTGCGGACTTCTTTAGATGCGTTGATGGTGAGAATGCAAAAAAATGGCCCGCATGCGGATGCGCGTACGGGCCATTGTAGTCAACTCCTGGCCACTTTAGAAATCGTAGCGTGCCGAGAGTTTCATCTGGCGGCCATTGCTAGGATAGATGCCGCCTTTGCAGCTGTAGGCGTTGGTGAAGTACTGCTTGTCGGTCAGGTTCAGGGCATTGACCGCAACTTCCCAGGCGCCGAACTTGCGTGCATAGCGAGCATCGAAGGTGGTGAATGAAGGCACCTTGGCAGCGCAGGTATTGGCAAAATCGCTGCCATAGCGCTGGCTGTCCACCCATTGCGCGCCGATGTCCGCGCTCTGGCCATCTTTCGGCACCCATGACAGGCGGGTCGACAGGGTATTTTTCGGGATCAGTGTCAATTCCTTGCCCGAGTTGACGCCTTCGGTGAAGGTCGCCTTTACGTGCTGGTAGTGGCCGCTGACACGCCAATCGGCCGCAATGTTCGCGCTGGCATCAAGTTCAACACCCTGGTGTTTGGTTGGATCCAGGTTGGTGTTGGCACCCCAGCCCGATTCGCCTGCCGTCGGATCGTAATAGATCTCGTTGCTCAGCTTGTGGCGGAAGATGCGTGCATCTAGCTTGACGATGCTGTTGTCGTAGGTCGCGCCCAGCTCTAGGTCATGCGAGGTTTGGCCTTGCAAGGGTTTGTTCGCGATAGGGGTGTAGCCATTTTCATCGGCGTTAGCAACGCGATAGCTCTGGCCAGCCTTGGCGTACAAATTTACCTGCGGCACAACATCGAAACTACCTTGTACGTCCCAGGCATTGAGGTTCTGCTTGATGTTGTAGGTGGCAGTGCTGAACGGTGCCGGATCGACGGAGTCCTTGTCAAAAGTTTCGTGGCGCACGCCAGCCGCGACGCGGAAGTTTTTCGGGTCAGCGAATTTCAGTTCATCGCGCACATAGAATGCCTGCGATTTCTGCTTTGCTTTTGCTTGGGAGTACGAAGCGTCGACCGCCAGGTCCCACTTGATGAAGTCGGCGCCAGCGACAATTTCATTGAGCATACCGTCGAACTGGCCCAAGTGGCGCAGACGCGGAGAGAACTGGTTTTGCTTGGTTTTGCGCTCTGATGCGGAAGGACCGAAGCTGCTGAAATAGGTGGACTTAGCCGTCTTTTCGCGATGTGACAGTTCTGCTGCCAGATCAATGGTACCCAGGCGGCCTTCGGCGAATGCTGTGTAGCGGTCGCTGTCGACCGAACCAAAATCTTTCAGTGTTTTAGCCTGGCGCGGATTGGCGTCAAACTGGGCCAATGTAATTGAGCCAGGGAAGCGACTATCCTGACGTGTGCTGCCGATACGCACACCTGCACGTACATCCTTGCCTGCCCATTGCGCGCCGCCGCCGAAGTTGGTCTGTTTGTATTCGTTATTGTCGCGATAGTTGTCGGTTTCCTGCTTGCCGACAGCGGCATCGAGAGTAACGTTATTCCAGGTCTGGGCTGCGGAGCCGCGTACTTCGCGCTGACCCAGTTGGCCCACTTCGGCGAAGACAGTACCACGGCCAGCCTGCTTGCCTGGACGCTTGGTGACGATATTAATTACACCGCCCGTGGCGCCGTCGCCGTACAGAACGCTGCTGCCACCACGCGTGATCTCGATGCGTTCCACGCTATCGATGGGGATGCTGGCCAGGACTGGGTCGGTCAGCTCATTTTCCGACAGGCGTACGCCATCGAGGACCACGACCGTGTTCTGGCTGGCGGTGGCGCCGAAGCCACGCAGGTCGAGGGTAAAGTCAGGACTGCCGGTGAGGCTTTGACGGCCATACACGCCGCCGATCTTGCGGATAGCCTGATTTACATCGGTGATCCCTGCGTGGCGGATCTCATCAGCCGTGATGATCGTGGCGCCGATCGGTTGCAATGCCGGGTCGCTGTTGAAGCGGGAGCCCGTGACGACGATCTTGTCTAGCGTCTTATTTGCGATTTGCGCGAATGCTGGAGCGGCGATGACGAAACACAGGGAGATGGCGGAAACCAGGGCGCGCGGCGCCATTGCCGGCGTGCGGCGGTGTAATACGGGAGCAGTCATGATATCGTTTTCTTCGGAAAAAGCATCCAGCCTGCGTCCCCGCAAGCCAGATTCAACGGAAGGAGCGGCACCCGGCAAGGCCCGCACTTCCACCTGTCCTGGCCGGTATCCGGGCTGGCAAGTACGGCTATCCCACCTTCCCATGCTCGATGATTGCAAGCACAGTGGTTGTTAGAGATAGCTTGTCGTCCGCTTCCTGTAGGAAGGGGGAGACACTTGCTTACCGTTGCGGGGGCAGCACACGCGCGCCGCGGTTGCGGCATCGTGTTTCCCGTTTAACTGCGCTCATGGACATGAGCGCGGGCACCAAAACCCCGCTATTATACGTGCAGCGGGCGTGGACTGAAATGGCTGGCTGGACGATTCGACATCAGAAATCGACGACAACCGTCTCACCGTAGGCGATTTTGTGGGCGTTATTGGCGGCCCGCAGAGCGGTTTCCTCCAATGGCAACCGGGCCTGTAGTGCCAACAGCAGACGGATGGTGCCCGCATGGCAGATGATGATGGCTGTTTCGTGTTGTTCGCACAACAGGTCGCCTAGAAATGCATGGACGCGGGTGGCCATCGCCAGCACATTCTCGCCTCCACCAGGGCGGTAATAGGCCAGGTCGGCAGCCCAGGCATCGATGTCCGCGCGCGCTATCGCGTGCCAGGGTTGCATTTCCCAGGTACCGAAATCCATTTCGGCCAGCCGCGCATCGAAGCGCAAGGTGCTGGAAGGCAAGTCTTGCGCCAATGCTGTTGCCAGCCCGGCACAGCGGCGTAGCGGACTGGTGTAGAGCGGCACACCGGTCGGCAAAGTCGCTTGCAGGTTGGCGCGCACCGTGGCCATTGCGCGCGGCGCCACCGCCACGTCGCTGCGGCCATAGCAAGTGCCGCTGTTCACTTGCGGCGCGGGGTGGCGAACGAGAATCAGGCGCATGAGGCGAATAGTAGTTAGAAGTGTGTTGGTGGCTGAAAGCTGGACAGGATGACCAGGTAAATCGCCACTTCCGCCAGTTGCTGCACGGCGCCCAGGCAGTCACCCGTGTAGCCTTGCAGGCGGCGCTGGCATTTGCGGCCCAGCCAGAATGCGGCGGCTGCAGCCGCCAAGATGGCAAAGACCAGCGCTGCCCAGTCAATTATCCCCAGCAGGGCGCAGGCGATGATGGGCAACAGGGTGCAGACGGCGGCGATGAGGAATTCAGTCGTCGTCATCTGCTGCGCCATCGGCTTGGCCTTGCCTTCGCCGCGCGCATAGTCCATCAACCAGATCAGCGAGACGGCGCCCAAGCGCGAGAGCGGATGGGCGACGAATAAGGTCGCCACGACGGCCGCTGGCGGCAGCGAAGCGAGCGCCGCGCACTTGATGGCCAGCAGACAGGCGATGCCGATGGCGCCATACGCGCCGATGCGCGAATCCTTCATGATTTCCAGCACCCGCTCACGCGTCAATCCGCCGCCAAAGCCGTCGCACATGTCGGCGAAACCGTCTTCATGGAAGGCGCCCGTCAGATAAATGCCGGCGGCGACGGCCAGCAGCACGGCCATCGCCGAAGGCAGTAGCCAGCTGGCCAGCAGATACACGGCGCCGCACATTGTGGCTACCACGACACCGACCAGCGGAAAGTAGCGCGAGGCATGCTGCAGCCAGGCCGGCTCGAAACCCACCCAGCGCGGGATCGGCAGGCGCGTGAAGAACTGTAGCGCAATGAAGAACAGGCGGCACTGATGGACTGCAGCGGAAACGGGATTAGTCATCGTCTTAGTCCGGCGTGGACTTTTCGCTGACCTGGGCCGAGGCGAAGGTGGCCATCTCGCGCATGAAGTTGACGGCCGCATGCAGCAGCGGCAAGGCCAGTGCCGAACCCGTACCTTCACCTAAGCGCAAATCGAGGTGCAGTAGCGGACGCGCTCCCAGATTGGCCAGTAGTTGGCGGTGACCGTTTTCATCGGAGCAGTGCGAAAACACGCAATAATCAAGGATGGCAGGTTGCAGACGCGCCGCTACCAGCAAGGCGCTGCTGACGATGAAGCCGTCGATCAGCAAAATCATGCGCCGTTCGGCTGCTTTGAGCATGGCGCCTGCCATCATGGCGATCTCGAAACCGCCAAAGGTGGCGAGCACGTCGAGCGGATCATTGATTGCCGCATGATGCGCGACGGCCGCTTCGATCACATGCTGTTTGTGCAATATGCCTTCCTTGGACAGGCCGGTGCCGGCACCCACGCAATCGGCGACCGGTGTTTGCGTCAGTTTGTGCATGAGTGCGGCGGCGGCGGTGGTGTTGCCGATGCCCATTTCGCCAAAGCCCAGCACATTGCCATCGAGCGTGGTGGCCAGGTCCATCCCAGCCTGCATGGCGGCCATGCACTGCTCCTTGCTCATGGCGGCTTGCTTGGCAAAGTTGCGCGTGCCCGGGCCTTGCTTGCGGTCGAGCAAGCCGTCGCGTGGGCCGAAGTCGTGGTTCACGCCCGCATCTACTATATAGAGCACGCAATCGGACTGGCGGGCGAAGACGTTGATGGCAGCGCCGTTACCGAGGAAATTTTCCACCATTTGCCAAGTTACGCTTTGGGGATAGGCGGAGATGCCTTCGGCGACCACGCCATGGTCGGCCGCAAAAACGATGATGGCCGGTTGCTGCAATGTCAATTGCGTGCTTTGCTGGATCAGGCCGATCTGGTGGGCCAGAGTTTCCAGGAGGCCCAGGCTGCCCAGCGGCTTGGTTTTGCTATTGATACAGTGTTCGAGTTCGCTAGCCAGTACGGGATCGGCTGTGGGGGTGATGTGTGGAATAGGCATGAGAGTCAAGGTGAATGAGGCAGGGTATTGCCAGCGCTAAGATATCACACAGCAATATTTGCCCAGCTGAAAAAGGTCGCAAAATAGTCCTTGCGACGCAAGCGGGCCAGGGCTATAATTCGCCCCCTCGCTGAACGACGCATGTAAATGCAGAGTAAAGCAGGGTGAAAAAAGAAGGTTGACGAAATAGCCGAAACGCTTCATACTCTTTCTTCTTCGCAGCTGACAAACACAACGCTTTGTCGATAGCGCGAGAGTGATAAATAAGTAGTACCGAATACGTTCTTTAACAATTAACAGTCGATAAGTGTGGGCATTTGATGTAAGTGCAGCAGTGATCTTCGGGTCGCTGTAAAACTTAAAATATCAAATGTTCACAAGAAATAATGAAATAGGCGCTACGAAAGTAGTGGCCTGTCAGTTTTTTGAGTGAGCGACCCATCAGCAATGATG
>NZ_JBNYXR010000016.1:0-138223 GCF_051380805.1 Janthinobacterium paucivorans | reverse complement strand
GTCGCGTCCTGAACTGCGCGCTTTCGTCACGTACGGCAAATGGAACGATGCCGCTACCGCTTCGGTCAACGCGTCGAACAATGGCGGCCCGATCTACAACAACAATACCAGCGGCACGTCGTATGGTTTCCAAGTGGAAACTTGGTTCTAAGCACCGAACCAAACGGTTTTGTTCAGTATTGATGTTTGTAATGCAGATCAACCTGGCGCATCCTTTGCGGATGCGTTTTTGGCGCCGTCCCGTGATATAAAGACAATGTCAGCATGGCATGGATCACGGCGCCGTCTTTTGACTGAAGATGATGCCCGTTTGTAAGCGGGCTTGAGTACAAGAGCGTCGGCACAGACGCAGCTTTCACCTTTTTCGGCCCGCGTATGCCGAAGCCCCCTAAAAGCTTGATCAAAAAAGGAATGTGGAGATGAAACTGAAATTCAAGATTACCCAACTGGCCGCACTGACCACCCTGGCATTTGCTGGTAGCGCCTTTGCGACCGACGTGGAAGTGTTGCACTACTGGACCTCCGGCGGCGAAGCGAAGTCCGTGGGCCAGTTGCAGCAAATCGTGAAGGAAAGCGGCTTCGGTTGGAAAGACTTCGCCGTCGCTGGTGGCGCTGGTGAAAACGCCACGACCGCATTGAAAACCCGCGTCATTTCCGGCAACCCGCCGACGGCTGCCCAGATCAAGGGTCCATCGATCCAGGAGTGGGGCGCGGAAGGCGTGTTGGCCAATATCGATGATGCTGCCATCCAGGGAAAATGGGATGCCGTGCTGCCGAAAGTTGTCGCCGACATCATGAAATACAAGGGTCACTACGTTGCCGCACCGGTCAATGTCCACCGCGTCAACTGGATGTGGGTCAATCCTGAAGTGCTGAAAAAAGCCGGCGTGACCACTACCCCGACTACCTGGGATGCGTTCTTCGAGGCGGCCGAAAAGATCAAGAAATCGGGCGGCATCGCCATTGCCCACGGCGGCCAACCATGGCAGGACGCCACCGTGTTTGAATCCGTCGCGCTGGGCGTGGGCGGCACCGAATTCTACAAAAAAGCCCTCCTCAAGCTGGACCAGAAGGAATTGACCGGTGCAACCATGCTCAAGGTGTTCGATACCCTGGGCAAGGTAAAGGGCTATATCGACAAGGATGCAGCAGGCCGCGACTGGAACCTCGCTACCGCCATGGTCATCAACAACAAGGCCGGCTTCCAGTTCATGGGTGACTGGGCCAAGGGCGAATTCACGGCTGCCGGCAAGGTGGCGGGCAAGGATTATCTGTGCGTGGCAGCTCCTGGCACGGACAAGGCCTACACCTTCAACATCGATTCGTTTGCCATGTTCACGCAAAAAGATGCGAATGCGAAGAAAGGGCAGATCGCCCTGGCCAACGCCATCATGAATCCGAAATTCCAGGCGATCTTCAACCTGAACAAGGGTTCCATCCCTGTGCGTTCCGGCGTTTCCAAGGACAAGTTTGACGCTTGCGCCCTGAAATCGATGGAAGACATGGATGCCACCAACAAGAGCGGCGGCCTGGTGCCATCGTTCGCACACGGCATGGCGCTGCCATCGGCCACGCAAGGTGCCGTGACCGACGTCATCGCCAAGTTCATGAATTCCAACATGAGCTCGAAAGACGCGGTTGTCGCATTGGCCAAAGCGGCAAAGGTGAAGTAATCACAACGGCGCCGGTGCTCCCGCCGGCGCCCGCTGCATCGCATGCATCGCAGGCGCCCGCCCTGGCGTTCGACCAGGGCGGCGCCACACGCAGTTCTCTCTACGGCTCTACTATGTCCATACGCAAGCAATTCGACCGATGGATACCGCAGATGGTGTTGGGCCCCACGCTCATCGCCAGCTTGGTATTTGTCTATGGTTTTATCTTTTTGACCGGTTGGCTGTCGCTGACCGAATCGCGGCTGATGCCGAACTACGAGTTCGCCGGCCTGGTGCAATACGTTGAGCTGTTCGACAATGAGCGCTGGTGGACCTCGCTCAAGAACCTTGGCATCTTTGGTGTCCTGTTCATCGGATGCAGTATCGCCATCGGCCTGTTCCTGGCGATCCTGCTGGACCAGAAAATCCGCGCCGAAGGCGCGCTGCGCGCCATTTACCTGTATCCGATGGCGCTCTCTTTCATCGTCACCGGCACGGCCTGGAAATGGATGCTCAATCCCAGCCTTGGCCTGGAAAAGGTCATGCACGACTGGGGCTGGACCTCTTTTACCTTCGACTGGCTGGTGAACTCCGACATGGCCATCTACACGGTGGTGATCGCCGGCGTATGGCAATCGTCGGGCTTTGTCATGGCCCTGTTCCTGGCGGGCTTGCGCGGCATCGATGATGAAATCATCAAGGCGGCGCAAGTCGATGGCGCGTCCTTGCCGACGATCTACTGGCGCATCGTGATTCCTGCCATGCGGCCCGTGTTCTTCAGCGTGCTGCTGATCCTGGCGCATATCGCCATCAAGAGTTTCGACCTGGTCATCGCATTGACAGCTGGCGGACCTGGCAATTCGTCGTCCGTGCCAGCGATCTTCATGTACCAGTTTTCCTTCACCCGCGGCCAGCTGGGCCTGGGCTCGGCATCGGCCATGATGATGCTGGCCACCATCGTGGCCGTGCTCGTGCCGCTGATGTACCTGGAAACTCGCAGCGCAAAGGCGATGAGATGACACACACTCCTACAAGTAACCATAAACTCACCCTGGGTCGGGTGGTGTTATACCTGCTGCTGCTGCTGTTCGCGGTATATTACATCGTGCCCCTGTACGTGACCCTGTCGACGTCGTTCAAGTCGCTCGACGAAATCCGCAGCGGCAACCTGCTGGCATTGCCGCACGTGTGGCAGTTCGACTCCTGGTCCAAGGCCTGGTCTTCGGCCTGTACCGGCGTCACCTGCGAGGGCATGCAGCCGTTCTTCTGGAATTCGATCAAGATGGTGATTCCCGCCGTGTTGATTTCAACCTTCCTGGGCGCCTTCAACGGCTATGTGTTCGCGCACTGGCGCTTCCGCGGTTCGGAAATCGTCTTCGCCGCCTTGCTGGTGGGCTGCTTCATTCCCTTCCAGGTAGTGATTTTGCCGATGGCGCGCCTGCTGGGCGAATTTGGCCTGGCCAATACCACCAGCGGCCTGGTCTTCGTGCACGTGGTGTACGGCACGGCCTTCACCACCCTGTTCTTCCGCAACTACTATATCGGCGTGCCGGAAGAACTGATCAAGGCAGCGCGTATCGACGGCGCCGGCTTCTTCCTGATCTTCCGCAAGATCGTGCTGCCGATTTCGGGCCCGATTTTTGTCGTCTGCATCATCTGGCAGTTTACGCAGATCTGGAATGACTTCCTGTTCGGCATCGTCTTCGCCAGCGGCGATTCGCAGCCGATCACGGTAGGCTTGAACAACCTGGTCAACACGTCCACGGGCGTGAAGGAATACAACGTCAACATGGCAGCGGCGGTGATTGCCGCACTGCCGACCCTGCTGGTCTATCTGGTCGCAGGTCGTTATTTTGTGCGCGGTCTGACCGCAGGCGCAGTCAAAGGTTAAGGAAAGAATATGTCCAGTTTATCGATACGCAGCATCCGCAAGGTCTACACGAATGGCGTCGAAGTGCTCAAGGGCATCGACATCGACATCAAGGATGGTCAGTTCCTGATCCTCGTCGGCGGCTCCGGCTCCGGAAAATCGACCTTGCTCAATATGGTAGCCGGCCTGGAAAGCGTCACCTCGGGCGAAATCCTCATCGACGGCAAGGTGGTCAACGACCTGCCGCCCAAGGACCGCGACATCGCCATGGTGTTCCAGTCCTACGCCCTGTACCCGTCGATGACGGTGCGCGAAAACATCGCGTTTGGCCTGAACGTGAAAAAAGTGCCGAAGGCGGAGCAGGAAGAAATCGTCTCGCGCGTCGCCGAAACGCTGCAAATCACGCACTTGCTGGACCGCCGCCCGGCGCAGCTGTCGGGTGGCCAGCGTCAGCGCGTGGCCATGGGCCGCGCCATCTCGCGCAAGCCTTCGCTGTTCCTGTTCGACGAACCGCTGTCGAACCTGGACGCCAAGCTGCGCGTGGAAATGCGCGCCGAGATCAAGCTGCTGCACCAGCGCCTGAAGGCCACCATCGTCTACGTCACGCACGACCAGATCGAAGCGATGACCATGGGCGACCTGATCGCCGTCATGAAAGACGGTGTGGTGCAGCAATTGGGTACGCCGCAGGAAATCTACGATAACCCGGCCAATCTGTTCGTCGCCGGCTTCATCGGCTCGCCGTCGATGAATTTCGTCACCGTCAAGCCTGTCATCGAAGGCAACGCAGTGTTTGTCGCCATCGAGAACGCCGGCAAGAGCATGCGCCTGGCCTTGCCATTTGCCGCCGACAAGCTGCGCAGCTATGCGGGCCGCGACGTGATCCTGGGCGTGCGCCCGGAACAGATCACGGACATGAGCAGCGCGCATGGCGACGTGGGCCAGGAACTGGGCTGCCTGATCGACCTGGTCGAGCCGACCGGCCCCGATACCCTGCTGACGACGCGCTTGAACGGTGCTGCCGTGACTTGCCGCACGCATCCGCGCGAAGCGGTGCTGCCGGGGCAGACCATGCAGCTGTCGTTCAATCTGTCGAAAGCTGCCCTGTTTGATCCAGCCAATGGCGAACGCATCGCCTAAGCCATCGCTGCCATAGAAAAAGCGGCCCGCTTGTCAGCTGACAGGCGGGCCGTTGTCGTTTGCATCGTCGCATCGTGGCAGCAGGTGCACGCGACATCATCCCACTGTCAATGAGGCAGCGGCCATGGGGTTGCGCCCGGCAGGGGAAGCCAGGCAGGCGTTACGCGCGCCGGCTGCCTGTTTCCTCTGACCGCTTACAGCTCCACGGGCCGCGCTTCGCGCATCGCTTGCGTCATGGCCATGCCGATGCGCGTCGCTTGCGTCGCGTCATGCAAGCTCAATGACAAGGTGCGCCGGCCCAGCGCCGCATCGGTAAATGCCTGCGCCTCGATCAGGAAAGCGTCGGCGAAGCGGGCATAGAAGTCTGGCGTGCATTCATTGCGTACGCCATGCGCATCCGAGATTTCCACGCGGTTCAGGCGCGCATGGCTGCCCACGGCCAGGCGTCCGCCCGTGCCGAACACTTCCGTCAGGGTTTCATGGCCGTGCGCCATGGTGCGCGAAGCCATGAAGCTGGCCATGCTGCCATCGGCAAACTCGACCGTCGCCAGACCGTTATCCACGTCGCCGTACGCCTGCAAGCCTGTGTGAATGGCATTCGTGCCGCTCGCGTACACGCGCCTGGGAACGGGATTGCCCAGCAGCCAGCGCGCCAGGTCGATATCGTGCACGCTGCAATCGAGGAAAATGCCGCCGCTGGTGGGGGCGAAACGCATGAAGGCGCCGCTGGGGTCGTTCTGGTCGCAGGTTTGCGAACGCACCAGATATGGTTTGCCAATCAAGCCTTGGGCGATCTTTTGCTGCGCGTCATGGTAGCTGGCATCGAAACGCCGCACGAAGCCGATCATGACGGTCAGCTGCGGGTGGCGCGCCGCTTCCGCTTCCACCTGCAGGCAGTCGGCCAGGTTCAGCGACAGCGGTTTTTCGCAAAATACGTGCTTGCCGGCGCGCAGGGCGGCGATGATCTGTTGCGCATGCAGCGAGGTGGGCGTGACGAGGAAGACGGCATCGAGGCCCGGATGGGCCAGCAGGGCGTCGTAGTGGGCATAGCCGCTGGTGATGCCTAGCGTGCTGGCGGCCCAGTCCAGTTCCTCCGGCACGGGGCTGCAGGCGGCCACCACTGCGGCGTTGGGCACGCGCTGCGCCAGGTTGATGGCATGGCGCTGGCCCAGCCGGCCCAGGCCGACGATGCCGATTTTTAATGTTGCCGATGACATGCTGTCTCCAGATATTTTTATTATTGGTTTATAGATTGACCACGCGCTGCTCGCGCCACGACAGCGTGGCTGCCTCGGCCAGGGCCAAGGCCTGCAAGCCATCGTGGACGGTGGTGCGCAGCGGCGTGCCGTGGCTGAGAGCGTCAAAGAAGTGCGCCATTTCCTGTGCGTAGGCCACGCGGTAGCGTTCCAGGAAAAAGTCTTCCGGCTTGTCCACGCTGACGTTGACGGCGCCATAGGCCGTCACTTCCGTCGGCTTGTGGTTGCCCGCCTGCAGCATGCCGGCACTGCCCAGCACTTCGAAGCGCTGGTCGTAACCGTAGGCAGCGCGGCGCGAGGCATTGATCTGGCACAAGCGTCCTTTCGCCGTGCGCAGGGTGACGACGGCCGTGTCCAGATCACCCGCCGCGCCGATGGCCGGGTCGACCAGGCAGCTGCCCGTGGCGTGTACGCTGACGGCTTCATCGTCGAGTATCCAGCGGAAGATGTCGAAATCGTGGATCAGCATATCTTTGAAGATGCCGCCCGAAACGTTGATGTAGCTGACCGGCGGCGGGCCCGGATCGCGGCTGGTCACGACCAGCAGCTCCGGTGTGCCGATTTCGCCCGCGTCAAGACGCGTTTTGACGGCATTGAAAGTGGGATCATAGCGGCGCTGGAAACCCAGCATGCAGATGACCTTCGCTTCCTGGACGGCGGCGGCGCAGGCGCGCGCCCGCTCGATACTCAGGTCGACCGGCTTTTCGCAAAAGATGGCCTTGCCGGCGGCGGCCGAGCGCAGTATCAGGTCCGCGTGCGTGTCCGTGCTGGAGGCGATGACGACGGCCTTGATGGCCGGGTCGGCCAGCGCCGTTTCCACGCTGGCGCTGCTGCCGCCATGCAGGCGGGCCAGCGCGGCGGCCGCTTCCGCGTTGACGTCGACGACGTACTTGAACTGCACGCCGGCTTGTGCAGCCAGGTTGGCCGCGTGGATTTTGCCGATGCGTCCGGCGCCGAACAACGCTACTTCAATCATCATGTTCTCCTGGGGTGTGGATTTCTTCGATGTCGAGCTCTAATTTGTATGCCAGCGCGATGAACAGCGCCTGGCACAGGCAGATGGTGCTGGTGAGCGAGCGGAAGGCGAAGGCGCTGCCCTCGGTAACGGTCAACAGCGCGTCGGCGGCGCGCGCGAGCGGCGCGAGCTTGCTGTCGCTAATGACCAGTACCTTGGCGCCCTTGTCTTGCGCCGCCTTGATGCACTGCTGGGTTTCCTTGCCGTAAGGCGAGAAACTGATGGCGATCGCCACATCGCATGCCCGCACGCTACGCATCTGTTCGCGGTGCATGCCGCCCAGTCCGCTAATCAAGTGCACACGCTTGTCCGTGTGTTCGAGTGCGTAGGCGATGTAGGAGGCGATCGGAAACGACCGGCGCACGCCGATCACATAAATATTTTCAGCCTTGAGCAGCAGGTTGACGGCCGCTTCCAGCTGCGCGTCGTCCAGGCTGGTGGCCAGGTCGTCGAGGCCGGCACGGCTGGCGCCGACGAATTCGCGCGTCAGGTCGCCAGCGCTGAGTGGGGCGTCGCGCGTGGAAATGAGTTTGCGGATGCGCTGCTGGTAGTCGGGCGTGGCGCCGGCCTGATCCGTATAAGCCTGGCGGAAGACGTCTTGCATTTCGGAAAAGCCGCTGTAGCCGAAGCGCTGCGCAAAGCGCACGATGGCGGACGGCTGCACGTCGCAGGCGTTAGCGATGTCGCTGATGCGCTCGAGCATCAAACTGGCGCGGTGCTTTTCGATGTATTGGGCGATGACTTTCAACTGGCGCGACAGATTGTCGTACTCGGCTGCAATGTGCTGCATCAGTTGTTCGATGGGGGCGGTAGATGCCATGTTTTTTTCCTCCGTATGCTTGCTGGGCCGCGACGCTGTATCAAGTTGCGCTACGGCTGGTTCTGGCGAGAATTATAGGATTGAATCGTAAAAATAGAAATGATTTTCTATTTATATATATATTGAAAATTTTATTGCATTTGTCTTTTTTGTGGCCTAAGCTGTGCGCAGTGCATCGGGGCTTGCCGCTTTTCCAGCTCCCCGCTGACACGCGACAAAAGCTGGCAACTATAAAAATTAATCCTTCAAGGAGACATTCATGCAAAGCAATAAGCGTACGCGATTTCTGAAGAGCCTGGCCATGCTCGGTCTCGGCCTGGGACTGGGTCTGGGCATGAGCGCCAGCCACGCGGCAGGCGAGAAATTCGTGCTCATCAGCCATGCGCCTGATTCCGATTCCTGGTGGAATACGATCAAAAATTCCGTCAAGCAAGCAGGCGAAGACTTCAACGTCACTGTCGATTACCGCAACCCACCGAACGGCGACCTGGCCGACATGGCGCGCCTGGTCGAGCAATCGGCAGCGCGCAACTACGACGGCGTGATCGTCAGCATCGCCGACTTCAGCGTGCTGCAAAAACCGCTGGGCCTCGTTGCTGCCAAGAAGATTGCGGTTGTCACGATCAATTCCGGTACCCTGGCACAAAGCGAGCAGTTGGGCGCCGTGATGCACGTGGGCCAGCCTGAATACGAGGCAGGCAAGGGCGCTGGCGAAAAAGCCAAGGCGGCCGGCATCAAATCTTTCGTCTGCGTCAATCACTACGCGACCAATCCATCGTCGTTCGAGCGTTGCCGCGGCTTTGCCGAAGCCATCGGCGTCGATTTCAAGGCCGCTACCCTCGATGCGGGCGAAGATCCCACCACCATCGAAAGCAAGTTGAGCGCCTACCTGCGCAACAACCCGAAAACTCAGGCCGTGCTGGCGCTGGGCCCCACTTCTGCCCATGCCTCGCTCAAGGCGCTGGAAAAAATGGGCTTGAAGGGCAAGATGTGGTTCGCCACATTCGACCTGTCCGATGAAATTTCGAAAGGCATCAAGGATGGCAGCATCCAGTTCGCCATCGACCAGCAACCCTACCTGCAGGGCTACATCCCCGTTGCCGTGCTGGCCATCATGCATCAGGACAAGACCACGGACTTGGCCAAGGTACGCGAAAAGCTGATCAATAACGCCAAGTTCAAGGCGCGCCTGGCAGAGTATGGCCTGGCACCATCGTATGGTCCGCGCCATATCGGTTCCGGTCCTGGTTACGTCACCAAGGACAATATCGGCAAGGTAGAGAAATACGCCGGCCAATTCCGTTAAGCCCCCGCTTTTCAATTCCATCAATACCTTAGTCGTTGTCCCCGCGCGCAGGCATTGCTTGCCGGCGCGCGGGCCCTGCCGCCCGGGAATTGCTGTCGAGGCAGGCAGGTTGCTATAAAACAAGGGAGACATAGTATGAGTAGCGTGAAATTAAGCGTGGAACACGGTGGCATGGCTGCCTTTGGCACGTCGCCGCAAAAGCAGCACTTTGATGAGCGCGTGGGGCAGGTCAGCTGGTTCAAGCGGCTGTTCAGCCGCCCGGAATTCGCCTCGATCTCGGGCGCCATCCTGGTGTTCGCTTTCTTTATCCTGACGGCCGGCGACTCCGGCATGTTCAACCTCGACGGCGTCATCAACTGGGCGCAAGTGGCAGCCTATCTGGGCATCATCGCCATCGGCGCCTGCGTCTTGATGATCGCCGGCGAATTCGACCTATCGATCGGTTCCATGATCGGCTTTGCCGGCATGATGATCGCCATCCCTTCCGTCTATTTCCACTGGCCCGTGTGGGCTGCCATCGTGTTCGCCTTTGCCGGGTCGATGGCGCTGGGCTGGCTCAACGGTTACCTGGTCATCAAGACGCGCTTGCCTTCGTTTATCGTCACCCTGGCCTTCCTGTTCATCCTGCGCGGCCTGACCCTGGCGCTGTCCATCATGTTTGCCAACCGCACCATCGTCAGCGGCATAGGCGCGCTGGCCGCCGACGACTGGCTGGCCGTGGCCCTGTTTCAGGGCGAAGTGGGGACCTCCTTGTTCGCCTCGATGGCCAAGGCGGGCTGGATCACGGCGCTCGACAATGGCGCACCGCTGGTCAAGGGCATCCCCAAGGTCATCGTCTGGTGGGTCGGCCTGGCGCTGGTGTCGGGCTTCATCCTGGCCCGCACCCGTATCGGCAACTGGATCTTCGCCGTCGGCGGTGATGCCAACGCCGCCAAGAATGTCGGCGTGCCGGTCAAAACCATCAAGGTATCGCTGTTTGTCTTCACCGCTTTCTGCGCCTGTTTGTTTGCCACGCTACAAGTATTTGATGTGGGATCGGCCGCCGCCGACCGCGGCATGCAAAAGGAATTCGAAGCCATCATCGCGGCCGTCATCGGCGGCGCCTTGCTGACGGGCGGCTATGGTTCCGTCGTCGGTGCCTGTTTCGGCGCACTGATCTTTGGCGTAGTACAGATCGGCATTACTTATACCAATATCAATTCGGACTGGTTCCGCGTCTTCCTCGGCGTCATGCTGCTGATCGCGGTACTGTTCAATAACTTTGTCCGTGCGCGTGTCACGGAAGCGAGATAAGCCATGAGCCCATACATCCTTGCGCTGGAAAATATCAGCAAACGTTTCGGCTCCGTCATCGCCTTGCAAAACGTCACCCTGCGTTTGAAGCCGGGCGAAGTGCATTGCCTGCTGGGCGACAACGGCGCCGGCAAGTCGACCCTGATCAAGACCCTGGCCGGCGTGCACCGGCCAAGCAGTGGCGACTATCTGGTCGACGGCAAGAGCGTCAGCTTCAATTCGCCGAAAGAGGCGCTCGACCTGGGCGTGGCCACCGTGTATCAGGACCTGGCGCTGGTGCCCTTGCTGTCCGTGGCGCGCAACTTCTTCATGGGCCGCGAACCGATCAAGAAAATGTTTGGCGTGCTGCCCGTGATGGATATGGAATACGCGGCCACCACGGCGCGCGACAAGCTGGCCGAGATGGGCATCATGGTGCGCGACCCGCACCAGGCCGTCGGCACCATGTCGGGCGGCGAGCGGCAATGCCTGGCCATTGCCCGCGCCATCCACTTCGGCGCGCGCGTGTTGATCCTCGACGAGCCGACGGCCGCGCTGGGCGTGAAACAGTCGTTCAATGTGCTCAAGCTGATTTACAAGGCGCGCGAGCGGGGCTTGTCCGTGATTTTTATTACCCATAATGTGCACCATGCCTATCCCGTGGGCGACTCGTTCACCCTCTTGAACCGGGGCAAGTCGCTCGGTACTTACACTAAGGAAACCGTTTCCAAGGATGAAGTACTCGACATGATGGCGGGCGGTGCGGAAATGCAAACGCTGATGGCTGAACTCGACGGTGTCACGATTTAAGGATAAGCATGAATAACCCGACACAATTTGCCCAGGGCCGCGTCCTGGACGTGATTTGCCTGGGCCGCCTGGCGGTAGACCTATACGCGCAGCAGATCGGCAGCGCGCTGGAAGACGCGACGAGTTTCGCCAAGTACTTGGGCGGCTCATCGGCGAACATCGCCTTCGGCACGGCGCGCCTGGGCTTGAAGTCTGCCATGCTGTCGAAAGTGGGCGACGATCACATGGGGCGTTTTCTCACCGATACCTTGTCGAAAGAGGGCTGCGACGTCAGTCATGTGGGCATAGACCGCGACCGCCTGACGGCCCTCGTCATGCTGGGCATCAAGGATAAAAACACTTTCCCGCTGATTTTTTACCGGGAAAATTGCGCCGACATGGCTATCGAAGCGTCCTCGGTGGATGTGGCCTTCATTGCCTCCAGCAAAGCGCTCCTGATCACCGGCACGCATTTTTCCAGCAGTGCCATGCACGCCGTCAGCACGCAGGCACTCAAGCTGGCCCGCGCCAATAATGTGCGCACCGTGCTCGACATCGATTACCGGCCCGTGCTGTGGGGACTCTCCGGCAAGGCTGATGGCGAAACGCGTTTCGTCTCGAACGACGGCGTGACCGGCCACCTGCAGGCGATCTTGCCGCAGTTCGACCTGATCGTCGGTACGGAAGAGGAATTCATGATCGCCGGCGGTGGCGCCGACATCATGGCGTCGCTGCGCGCCGTGCGCGCCGCCACCCTGGCCACGCTGGTCGTCAAGCGCGGTCCGCTGGGCAGCGCCGTCATCGACAGCGTGGTACCGCAAAGCCTGGATGCGGCATATAACTACCGTGGCGTGCGCGTGGACGTGCTGAACGTGCTGGGCGCGGGCGACGCTTTCCTCTCCGGCTTCTTGAAGGGCTGGCTGCGCGGCGAGGATTATGCAGCGTGCTGCCGCTATGCCAATGGCTGCGGCGCCCTGGTCGTATCGCGCCACGGTTGCGCGCCGGCCATGCCGTCGCCGGTAGAACTCGACTATTTCCTGGCCAATGCGGCACAACTCACGCAGCCGGACCAGGACGCTACCTTGTCGCGCTTGCATCGCACGACGGTGGCGCGCCAGCAATGGGATCAATTGTGCGTGTTTGCGTTTGACCACCGTACGCAATTTTTCGAGCTGGCGCAACAAACGGGGGCATCCGAAGCGCGCATCTCGGCCTTGAAGCAATTGATGGTGCAAGCCGTGGCGCAAACGCAAACGGCATTGCAGTTGTCCGGCAAGACGGGCGTGCTGATCGATGGCCGCTATGGCGTCGATGCGCTCAACGATGCGACGGGACGCGGCTGGTGGATAGGCCGTCCGGTGGAATTGCCGGGCTCGAACCCGCTGCAATTTGACTGGGGCCGCTCCATCGGTTCGCACTTGCTCAGCTGGCCCAAGGAGCATGTGATCAAATGCCTGGTGCAGCTGCACCCGGACGATGCCGTGGAAAACCGACTGGAACAGGAAGCGCAGATCAAGGCCCTGTATGACGCGGCGCAATTGAGCGGTCACGAACTGTTGCTGGAAGTCATACCATCGCATGCCTTGGCGCACAACGACGATACCGTCTTGCGCGCCGTCAAGCGCCTGTACAACCTGGGTGTCTATCCGGAATGGTGGAAGCTGGAAAGCATGTCGGCTGCGCAATGGCAAGCCATCGATGCCCTGGTGCACGAGCGCGATCCATATTGTCGTGGCGTCGTCCTGCTGGGCTTGAATGCTCCGATCGAAAAACTTGCCGCCAGTTTTGAACAAGCCAGTGCCAGCACCACCTGCCGCGGTTTCATGGTGGGCCGCACTATCTTCCAGGAACCGAGCCGCCACTGGCTGGCCGGAGAGCTCGACGACGCGGGCCTGATCGCCGCAGTGCGTGCCAACTTCGAGCTTCTCATTAGCTTATGGCAAGGCTCACGCAAGGGCCTGGAGCGTGCGCCATGAGCGCCACTATTCGGTTGACCATGGCGCAGGCGCTGGTGCGCTATCTGTCGGTATTGCGCACCGAGGATGGCGCGCCCCTGTTCGGCGGCGCTTTTGCCATCTTTGGTCACGGCAACGTGGCAGGCCTCGGTGAAGCGCTGTACCAGTATCGCGACAGCTTTCCCACCTACCGTGCGCACAACGAACAGGCGATGGCGCACTCGGCTATTGCCTATGCGAAAGCCCACATGCGCCGGCGCATGATGGCCGTCACCAGTTCCATCGGTCCGGGCGCGACGAACTTGCTGACGGCCGCCGCGCTGGCGCACGTTAATCGCTTGCCCGTGCTGCTGTTGCCGGGCGACGTGTTCGTCTCGCGCGCGCCGGACCCGGTGTTGCAGCAACTGGAAGATGGCACCGATGGCAGCGTCTCGGTCAATGATGCGTTCAAGCCGCTGTCGCGCTATTTCGACCGCATCGTCTACCCGGAGCAGTTGCTGACGGCCTTGCCACGCGCCATTGCCGCCTTGACTGACGCGGCCGCCTGCGGTCCCGTGACTTTGTCTTTGCCGCAAGACGTGCAAACGATGGCATATGACTATCCGGCCGACTTTTTCGCGCCGCGCATCGTGCGTTTTCGTGCCGTGCCGCCCGTAGAGCAGGAATTGGAAGACGCGGCCCAGTTGTTGAAAAATGCGAAACAGCCGCTGATCGTCGCTGGCGGCGGCGTGTTGTACGGCAAGGCCAGCGCCGCCTTGCAGGCATTTGCCGAACGACACGGCATCCCCGTGGCGGAAACCCAGGCGGGCAAGAGTGCCTTGCCGTGGGATCATCGGCTGCAACTGGGCGCCATCGGCGTGACAGGGTCGCCTGCCGCCAACAGCCTGGCGGCAGACGCGGACGTGGTGCTGGCCATCGGCACGCGCCTGCAGGACTTTACGACGGGGTCGAACTCGCTGTTTGCGCAGGCGCAATTGCTGAGCCTAAACGTCAACAGTTTTGATGCCTTGAAACGCCGTGGCCTGGGCTTGCAGGCGGACGCGACACTTGGCTTACAGGCACTGTCGCCGCTGCTGGGTAGCTGGAACAGCGCAGGGCACTGGCTGGACCGGGCGCAGCAGGCAGGGCAGGCGTGGCGCGAGACAGTAACTTGCATCACGCGCCCGCTCGAGGGGGCCGGCTTGCCGTATGACGGCGAAGTCATCGGCGCCGTGCAGCGTTCATCTCAGCACTCCGCCAGCGGCGACATCGTCGTCTGCGCGGCAGGCACCTTGCCGGCCGAACTGCATAAACTGTGGCGTACCAGCACGCCCGGTGGCTACCACATGGAATACGGCTATTCATGCATGGGCTATGAAATCGCCGGCGGCCTCGGCGTGAAGATGGCGAAACCGGCTGCCGAGGTGATCGTCATGCTGGGCGATGGCAGTTACCTGATGATGAATTCGGAAATTGCCACCTCCGTCATGCTGGACAAAAAACTGATTATTGTTGTGCTCGACAACCGTGGCTACGGCTGCATCAACCGCCTGCAACAGGCCTGCGGCAATGCCTCGTTCAACAATATGTTGCCCGATAGCGCACCCGCGGTCGACTTCGCCCTGCATGCGCGTTCGCTGGGCGCGCTGAGCGAACATGTGGCTAGTATCGCCGAGCTGGAGCAAGCGATGCTGCGGGCCCGCGCAGCTGTGCGCACCTACCTGATCTGCATCGATACGGACGCCACGCGCACGACGCAAGAAGGCGGTTGCTGGTGGCAAGTGGCCGTGCCCGAAGTGTCCACCCAGCCCGGCGTGCAGCTTGCGCGCGCACGTTATGAAACTGATTGCCAAGGACAAAAAAAATGAAGACATGGAATGTCAGGATCGGCATCAATCCGATCTCGTGGATGAACGACGATTTGCCCAGCCTGGGTGGCGAAACGCCCCTGGAGACAGCGCTGAAGGAGGGCGCCGAGATCGGCTATGTGGGTTTTGAGCTGGGTAACAAGTTTCCGAAAGATGCGCCGACCTTGAACGCCGTGCTGGGAAAATATAATCTGGCCTGCGTTTCCGGCTGGTATTCGGGTCGCCTGGCGCAGCGCAGCGTCGAAGAAGAGATCGCCGCTGTTGACTCGCATTTACGCCTGCTTGCCGACAGCGGCGCCACTGTCATGGTGTATGGCGAAGTGGCCGACGCCATTCAGGGCGAAGCGCGCCCGCTGTACAAACGCCCGCGTTTCCAGAATCAGCGGCAATGGCAGGCTTATGCGGACAAATTGACGGCCTTTGCCGCCCACTTGCTGGCGCACGGCGTGCGTCTGGCGTATCACCATCACATGGGCGCCTATGTGGAAACGCCTGCCGACGTGGATCAACTGATGGCCTTGACGGGGCCGCAAGTAGGCTTGCTGTTTGATACGGGCCATATCACGTTTGCCGGCGGCGACGCGCTTGTCGTCTTGAATCAACATATCGACAGGATTTGTCACGTGCATTGCAAGGATGTGCGCCCGAATGTGGTGAAACTGGCGCGCAATGGCCACTGGAGTTTCCTGCAAGCCGTCATCAATGGTGCTTTCAGTGTGCCTGGCGACGGCTGCATCGACTTTCCGGCGATTCTGACGCGTTTGTATCTGCACGGCTATGCGGGCTGGCTGGTGGTGGAGGCAGAGCAAGACCCGGCCGTCGCACCCAGTTATCAGTATGCCAAGATGGGCCACGATTACCTGGCGCACCTCGTCGACGCGATTCCCCGCCTGGGCCGGGAGGCAGCATGAGCCCGCTGTTGCTCAAGGCCAGGCCCGGCTCCATCATCGTCGAGGTCACGCCCGCATCGGCCGGCTGGACGCATGTCGGCTTTGCCGCCCACCGTCTGGCCGCTGGCGAGGCCGTGAAGCTGGACACGGGCAAGCGTGAGCTGTGCATCGTCGTGCTGACCGGCACGCTCACTGTGCAGGCGGGCGAACAGCGCTGGGAAGCCATCGGCAATCGTGCCAGCGTCTTCGAAGACCGCTCGCCGTATGCCGTGTACGTCCCGTTGGAAACACAGGTCTGCATCACGGCCGTGAGCGCTGCCGAAGTGGCCCTGTGCAGCGCGCCGGCCACGACCCACCGCCCGGCCCGGCTGATCGAACCATCGAGCATGACGCGCTCTGTACGCGGCAAGGGCGCCAACACCCGCTATGTATGCGACATCCTGCCGCAAACGGCCGAGGCCGATGGCTTGCTGGTCGTCGAGGTGATCACGCCATCGGGCCATTCGTCGAGCTATCCGCCGCACAAGCACGACAGCGACAATGTGCCGCTGGAAAGTTCGCTGGAGGAAACGTATTACCACCGCCTCAATCCGGAGCAGGGCTTTGCGTATCAAAGGGTCTACACGGATGACCGTTCCATCGATGAAGCCATGGCCGTGGAAAACCATGACGTGGTGATGGTGCCGCGCGGTTACCACCCCGTTACCGTGCCGTACGGCTATGACGGCTATTACCTGAACGTGATGGCCGGTCCGAAACGCGTATGGCATTTTAAAAACGATCCGGCCCATGCGTGGCTGATGCAGAGTACATAATAGGGAGTCAAGATGACAACGCAAAAGATAGACCACTTTATTGGTGGCAACCCGATGGCTTCGCGCTCCGAGCGCACGAGCGAGGTCTTCAATCCCGCCACTGGTGCGGTCACGGCCCAGGTGTCGCTGGCAACTGCCGCCGAGCTGAACGCGGCCGTGGCCGCCGCCCACGCGGCCTTTCCCGCCTGGTCGCAAACTTCGCCCCTGCGCCGTGCGCGCGTCATGTTCAAGTTCAAAGAGTTGCTGGAAGAACATGCCGACCAATTGGCGGCGCTGATCACAGCCGAGCACGGCAAGGTGTTTACGGATGCCAAAGGAGAGGTGACGCGCGGCATCGAAGTGGTGGAGTTTGCCTGCGGCATTCCGCAAATGATGAAGGGCGAATATTCGCAACAAGTGGCCGGTGGCATCGACGCCTGGTCCATCCGCCAGGCGCTCGGTGTCTGCGTCGGCATCACGCCCTTCAACTTCCCCGTGATGGTGCCGATGTGGATGTTCCCGATGGCGATTGCATGCGGCAACACCTTTGTCTTGAAACCATCGGAGCGCGACCCTTCGGCCAGCCTGCTGCTGGCGCAACTGCTGACGGACGCGGGGTTGCCTGATGGCGTCTTCAACGTGGTGCAAGGCGACAAGGAAGCGGTCGATGGCTTGCTGCATCACCGGGACGTGCGCGCCATCAGCTTTGTCGGCTCCACGCCGATCGCCGAGTATATTTACGCCACCGGCTGCGCGCAGGGCAAGCGCGTGCAAGCGCTCGGGGGCGCGAAAAACCACATGGTCGTCATGCCCGACGCAGATATCGCGCAGACGGTCGATGCCCTGATGGGCGCCGCCTTCGGTTCGGCAGGCGAGCGCTGCATGGCTATTTCTGTCGTCGTGGCGGTGGGCAATGTGGCCGACCAGTTGGTCGAAGCGCTGGTGCCGCGCATCGCGGCCTTGAAAATCACGCAAGGCATGGATTTGTCTGCGGAAATGGGGCCCGTGGTGACGCAAGTGCACAAGGACAAGATTGCCGGCTACATCGCCACGGGCGTGAAAGAAGGCGCCACACTGGTGGCCGACGGACGCGGTTTCGTCTTGCCCGGCCATGAAAACGGCTTTTTCCTTGGTGGCAGCCTGTTCGATCACGTCACGCCGGAGATGACGATCTACAAGGAAGAAATCTTCGGCCCCGTGCTGTGCATCGTGCGCGTGCCCGATTTCACGACGGCGCTGGAGCTGGTCAACGCCCATGAATACGGCAATGGCACGGCCATTTATACGCGTGACGGCAACACGGCGCGCGAATACACGCACCGCGTGCAGGTGGGGATGGTTGGCGTGAATGTACCGATCCCCGTGCCGATGGCTTTCCACAGCTTCGGCGGCTGGAAGCGCAGCCTGTTCGGCGACCACCACGCGCATGGCCCGGAATCGGTGCGTTTCTACACGAAACAGAAGGCTGTCACGCAGCGCTGGCCCGCATCGACAGCCGCCGGTGCCGAGTTTGCCATGCCGACGCTGAAGTAAATCCGGCAGCTGCGCTGCTTGCCCACTGCAATGGCTCAATGTTTAGTCATTGCAGATCGCGCACAGTCTGACCGATTGCGCAGCTATATTTACGCTGCCGATTGGAGGTGCAACAGCTTTGATAGTATCCTCTTATTAACCGTGCGGGCGTTCGCGTCCGTACTTGAGGAACCGGAATAAGCGATCGACGATGCACAATTTGAGCAAGGGCGGGGCGGCAGCATGCGTGAGGATATGGCTAGGTGGCCTGCTGCTGGCATTGCTGGTGGGCGGCGCCTTGTATGCGGGCGCGGCGCGCACGGTCAATGACGATGCCGAACAGCGTTTCGATAACATCACCTACGGCGCCCAGCATAGCCTGGCCACGCGGGTGAAAAGCTATGCCGATCTGCTGCGCGGTCTGGAAGCGCTGTTTCGTACCAGCGAGCAACTGACGCGCCGCCAGTTCCACGATTACGTGGCGGGCCTGGATGTCGCGCACCAGTTTCCCGCCATCGAATCGGTCAATTACGCGGTGGCGCTGACGTCGGCGCAGCGCGAAGCCTATGTCGCCGATGTGCGCCGTGACACCAGCCTGGCGCCGCGCGGCTATCCCGATTTCACCATCCGTCCGCCCGGCGAGCGGCCGCACTACACGGTACTGACTTACCTGGAACCCGATCCGCTGCTGGCCGAACGCATGGGTGTCGATATCGGCGCCAACCCACTGGTGGCGAAAGCCCTGCAGCAGTCGCGCGACAGTGGCGAAGTGAGCGCCTCGGGGCAGGTCATCATGATCAAGGGACCGCCCGCCCACGTCGGCCTGGGCATGCGCCTGCCCGTGTACCGCAACGGCATGGCGCAAGGCACCGTGGCCGAGCGCCGCGCCGCCTACCAGGGGTCGGTGGGCATCGGCTTCGGCGTGGCGCAACTGGTGCACAGCGCGCTCGAACGCAGCACTGTGGAACCGTTGCACCTGATCTTGTACAGCGCGGCCGAAGCGCGCCCTGCCGATGGCATATGGCGCATTACGCCGCAGGACCGCCTGCTGTTCAACGATGACGGCGATCTGGCGGCGGCGCCACCGCAACCGGGTAGCGACGCCGATTACTTCGACCAGGTGCTGCCCGTGCTGTACCAGGGCGGTGTATGGAAAGCCCATTTTCGCGTGCGCAAGGCGCAGCTGTATAGCGGCTTTGACCGCTATTTTCCGTCGCTGGCGCTGGCCGTCGGCGTGGCCGGCACGCTGCTCATTTATGGCTACATCTTTACCCTGTACCGTTCGCGCCGCACTGCGGTGGCGCAGCGCACCCTGCTCGATACGGTGCTCGATAGCGTCGATGCCTATGTCTACATGAAGGATGCCGACCTGCGCTACCGCTATGTGAATGCACGCGCGGCAAAGATACTGGGCCGTTCGGCGAAGCAGTTGCTCGGCCGCCAGGATGACGAGTTGATGCTTGGCGAGGCGGCAGCCGCTGCGCAGTTGACCGAGCGCCAGGTTTTTGACAGTGGCGTCAAGTTCGTCGGCGAAGAGCGCTTCGTCGATGCGCAGGGCCAGGTGCATCAGTTGTGGAGCGTGAAGGTACCGCTGGGCTTGCCCGGTCCTGTGACTGGCCTCATCGGTCTGTCCACCGACGTGACGGAACTGCACCGCCTGAAGGAACAGGCCGACGCTGCCAGCCAGGCCAAGAGCGACTTCCTGTCAAATATGAGCCATGAAATTCGCACGCCGATGAACAGCATCATCGGCATGGCGCATCTGGCGCTGAAATCGGTGGCCGATGCGCGCCAGCGCGATTATCTGCAAAAAATCTTCCATTCAAGCCAGCATTTGCTGGGCCTGATCAACGACATCCTCGATTTTTCGAAGATCGAGGCGGGCAAGCTGGAACTGGAAGTGCTGGACTTTCGTCTCGACACGCTGCTGGAAAATATCGCCAGCCAGCTCGGTGATGCGGCCGTCGTCAAGGGCTTGGTGCTGCAGTTCGATATCGCACCCGAGCTGGCGCAGCGCTGGCGTGGCGATCCGCTGCGACTCGAGCAGGTCTTGTTGAACCTGGCCAGCAACGCCATCAAGTTTTCCGACAATGGCAGCATCTACGTGCGCGTGCGCCAGTCAGAAGAGCACGGCAGCCACGCCATGCTGCGCTTCGAGGTGCAGGACTGGGGTATAGGCATGAAACAGGAAGAGGTGGCGCAACTGTTCCGCTCTTTCCACCAGGCCGACCCCTCGACCACGCGCAAGTATGGCGGTAGCGGCCTGGGGCTGGTCATCAGCAAGCAGCTCGTTGAACTGATGGGCGGCACTGTGGGGGTGTACAGCGAGCCGGGTCAGGGCAGCACCTTCTGGTTCACGGCGCGCCTGGAGAAAAGCGCGCAAGCGGGCGATGAGCGCAGCGCCGAAGTGGCGCCCGACGTATTGGGCGTGATCCGCGGCGCATCGATCCTGCTGGTGGAAGATAACGTCTTCAGCCAACAGGTGGGCTGCGAATTGCTGGAAGATGCCGGCGCCACTGTCTGCGTCGCCTGCAATGGCCGCGAAGCACTGGAATTGCTGGCCCACCAGCGCTACGACTGTGTGCTGATGGACGTGCAGATGCCGCTGATGGACGGCTTCGAGGCGACGCGCCGCATCCGCGCCGACCCCAAGCTCAGCGGCCTGCTGGTGATCGCCATGACAGCTAATGCGGGAAGCGAAGACCGTGCCCGCTGCCTGGCGGCGGGCATGGATGAATTCGTGACCAAGCCGATCGCCCCGAATCTGCTGTTTCACGTGTTGGCAAAATGGTTCCGCCTGCGCGGTGGCATCGGCAGCATGGGCAGCATGGGCCGCGCGCACGCGGGCGACTGGCTGGCAGCAGCACCGAAGGCGCCGCCATCGGCCGCTTCGCCGGCATTGCACGGCACCGCCATCCTCGACCTGGCCACCCTGGCGCTGACGTTCAGCAATGACGCAGTGAAGATGCGCAAATACACTCAGCTGTTTCTCGATACGGCGCGCGACGGCATCGCCGAAATGGAGCAGGCCATGGCGCTGGAAGACCTGGGCCGCCTGGCCGACCTGGGACACCGCAGCAGGTCGTCGGCGCTGGCCGTGGGCGCCCATGCTTTTGCCAGCCTGTGCCTGTCGATCGAAGGCTTGCGCTCGGGCGGCGACCTGCAGCAGGCGCGCGCCCTGCTGACGGCGCTGGAGCCGGCGCTGGCGCAGGTGGCGCAACAAATTTCACGCCAATTTATCGCCAGCGACGCCCGTTGACGCAGGCAGCGGCGATAATAGGCGTTTGACGTCTGTGGCTACCCGGCCGCAGACGCGGCAACTCATCGGATCAGCATGCATACTCCCGTCACGCCCGGCCTTCTCATACTGCATGGCAACCAGCTCGAACAGCTGCGCGCCGCCGTCTTCCAGTGGCTGCGCCAGCACCCGCTGGCGCCCCTGGAAACGGATATCTTCCTGGTGCAGTCGAACGGCGTGGCCGAATGGCTGAAGATCGCCCTGGCCGAGGAGATGGGTGTGTGCGCCGCCACGCGCATCGCCCTGCCGGCGCGCCTGCTGTGGGAAAGCTACCGCGGCATGTTGGGACGCGAGCGGGTGCCGCGCGTGTCGCCATTTGATAAGTCGCCGCTGAGCTGGCGTTTGATGCGCCTGTTGCCGTCGCTGCTGGCCGATCCCGTCTTCGCGCCGCTACGCTATTTCCTGGCCGATGGCGATAGCGAACGCCGGCTGCAACTGGCCGAGCGCCTGGCCGACCTGTTTGACCAATACCAAGTCTACCGCGCCGACTGGCTGTCCGACTGGGCTGCGGGGCGCGACGAGCTGCGTACGGCGCGCGGCGAAGCCATTGCCTTGAAGGAAGACCAGCGTTGGCAGGCGCAGCTGTGGCGCGCCGTGACCGCCGATGTCGAGGCCTTCGAGCGCGACACGGGCCGCGCCGACATCCACGACGCCTTCCTGGCGGCGATCGCCGCCGGCCTGCCTCCTGCCGGCAAGCTGCCGCGCCGCGTGGTGCTGTTTGGCGTATCGGCCTTGCCATATCAAACCTTGCAGGCGCTCGCTGCGCTGGCGCGCCATACGCAGGTGGTGCTGGCCGTCCCCAACCCATGCCAGTTTTACTGGGGCGACATCATCGACGGGCGCGACTTGCTGCGCGCGCAAAACAAGCGCCAGCGGCAGCGCAACGGCACCGACTTGGCGCAAATGCCGCTCGAAGCAATGCATGCGCACAGCCATCCGCTGCTGGCCAGCTGGGGCAGGCAAGGGCGTGACTTCATCCGCATGCTCGACGAGTTCGACGAACACGCGCAAGCCGAGGGACGCGATGACAGCCTGCGCATCGACCTGTTTGGCGAGGAAACGGGAGAGACCCTGCTGCAGCAGGTACAGGTGGCCATTCGCGAACTGCGCCCGCTGGCGGAACACGAACAGACGCCGCCCGAGGCCGGTGATCGATCGATCGAATTTCATGTGGCGCACAGCGTGCAGCGCGAAGTGGAAGTGCTGCACGACCAGCTGCTGGCCATGTTCGCGCACAGCACCGAAACGCTCTTGCGTCCGCGCGACGTGGTGGTGATGGTGCCCGATATCGACACCTTTACTGCCGCCATCCACGCCGTCTTCGGCCAGTACCGGCGCAATGACGAGCGTTTCATTCCGTTCGAGATCGGCGACGTGAAGGACCGCAGCGTCAACCCGCTGCTCGTTGCACTCGAGTGGCTGTTGCAGCTGCCGCAGCAGCGCTGCCGCCAGAGCGAAGTGCGCGACCTGCTCGACGTGCCTGCGCTGGCCACCCGCTTTGGCCTGCAGCCGGACGACCTGGCCACGTTGGGCGCCTGGATCGAAGGCGCGGGCGTGCGCTGGGGCCTGGATCAGACGCACCGCGCCGGCCTGGGGCTGGGCGCGGCAGGGGAACAGAATGCATGGATCTTCGGCGTGCGGCGCATGCTGCTCGGCTATGCCAGCGGCAGTGGCGCCAGCTTTGGCGGCATCGAGCCGTATGCGGAAGTGGGTGGCCTCGATGCGGCGCTGGCGGGCTCGCTGGCGCAGCTGGTCGAGGCGCTGCTGCGCTGGCGCAGCATGCTGTCCGTCGCCTGCACGCCAGCCGAGTGGGGCGTGCAGGCGCGCGCGCTGCTGGCGGCTTTTTTTGACGCCGACGACGAGGGCGACCGCCTGACCCTGGCGCAGCTCGAAGGCGCCTTGCAGGGCTGGCTGGAAACCTGCGAGCATGCGGGCTTTGTCGAGCCGGTGCCCCTGTCGGTGCTACGCGTGGCGTGGCTGGGCGCCTTGGACGAGCCGACCCTGAACCATCAATTCGTCTCCGGCGGCGTCACCTTCTGCACCCTGATGCCGATGCGCGCCGTGCCATTTCGCGTGGTGTGCCTGCTGGGCATGAACGATGGCGATTTTCCGCGCCGCGCCCCAAAGGCTGATTTCGACCTGCTGGCGCTGCCCGGCATGGCGCGCCCGGGCGACCGCTCGCGCCGCGACGATGACCGCTACCTGATGCTCGAAGCCTTGCTGGCCGCGCGCGACAAACTCTATGTGAGCTGGGTAGGGCGCAATGTGCGCGACAATTCCGAGCAGCCGCCGTCGGTGCTGGTGTCGCAGCTGCGCGACTATCTGGTCGCCGGCTGGTCGCTGGACCGGCACCTGGCGTCGCTGACCACCGAGCACGCGTTGCAGCCATTCAGTCGCCGCTATTTCGAAGCCGATGGCTTGCTGACCTACGCGCGCGAATGGCGCGTCGCGCATGCCGATGCGGCCGATGCGGATGCGCAGGCCGCCGTGCTGCCGCTGGGTCCCTACGAACTCGATCCTGGCACGCGCTTGAAACTGGGCGAGCTGGCCAGCTTTTTGCGCCAGCCCGTCAAGTACTTTTTCCGCCGCCGCTTGAGCGTGTATTTTGCCGATGCGGCCATGCTGGGCGAGGATGAAGAACCGTTCGGCCTGAACGCGCTCGAACGCTATCTGCTGGAAGACACGATGCTCGACGACGGCGGCGCCGTCGAAGCGCTGGATGACGTGCGCGCCAGCCTGGAAGCGCGCGCGCAGAAGCTGGCGCGCGAAGGCGTGCTGCCCATCGGCCTGATCGGCCAGCAGGTGCAGGCGCAGCTGGTCGAGGCGCTGGTGCCCGTGCGCAGCGCGTGGCTGTCGCTGCGCGCCTCGTTCCCGCTGGCGGCCGACAAGCGCGCCATCAACTTGACGTTTGGCGAACTGCAGATCGACGACTGGCTCGACAAATTGTGCAGCAACGGCCAGGAGACGGCCTGGCTGATGCAGATTTCCTCGAAGGTGACGGACAAGAGCGGCCTGGCGCGCGGCGACAAGCTGATGCTGATGTGGCTGCGCCAGCTGGCCGCCGCTGCCCTGGGTTTGCCCGTCACTGGTTACCTGGTGGCGCGCGACGCCATCGTCAGCATGGCGCCACTCGATCCGGCCGCATCGCGCGATGCGCTGGCCACCTTGCTGGCGCTGTGGCGCGAAGGCATGAACCATCCCTTGCCCACGGCGTGCAAGACGGGGTTGGCGCTGGTGCAGCAGGGCGACCCGCGCGCCGTGTATGACGGCGGCTTTGACATCTCTGGCGAGCGCGAGGAACTGTGCCTGGCGCGCCTGTGGCCCGAGTTTTCCGCGCTGGCCGCCGAGGAAGCATGGGAAGACTGCACGCGCGAGCTGTATGGCCCGCTGGCCGACTGGCTGCAGCAACACATTACGATTGACCCGATCAGCGCGCCCAATGATGGCGCGGGAGAAGAACCATGACGAGCCATTTGCTCAATCCGCTGACGTTCCCGCTGCACGGCTCGCGGCTGATAGAAGCCTCGGCCGGCACGGGAAAAACCTGGACCATCGCCGCGCTGTACCTGCGCCTGGTACTTGGTCACGGCGGGGGGCACGGCGACGACGACAGCCGTTTTACGCGTCCGCTGCTGCCAGCCGACATTCTGGTGATGACATTTACCCGCGCCGCCACGCGCGAATTGTCGAACCGCGTGCGCGAACGCCTGATCGAGGCCGCCGCGTATTTTCGCAATGAGGTCGGCATGCAATCGGGCGCCAGCGACCCCTTTCTCGACGCCTTGCTGGAATCTTATCCTGACGAGAGCGCACGGCAAAAGGCCGCGCACCGGCTGATGCTGGCCGCCGAGACGATGGATGAAGCGGCCATCTTCACTATCGATGCCTGGTGCCAGCGCATGTTGCGCGAGCACGCGTTCGACAGCGGCAGTCTGTTCGATGAAGAATTGGTCAGCGACGAGCAAGCCCTGTTCGAGGATGCGGCCCACGATTACTGGCGTCAGCAAGTCTATCCCCTGGCGCCGCAGGCGCTCGATGTGTTGCTCGCTTGCTGGCCCGACGTCGACGCGTTGAAGAAGGGCGCGCGCGAGCTGGCGCGCCGTGCCGATAGCATGGGCATGGCGGACGATGAGCCTTTATCTGTGCTGATCGCGCGCGAACAGCGGGCGCTGGCCGCGCAACTGGCCAGCCTGAAGGCGGGCTGGGTCGAGCGCGTGGATCGGATGGCCGCCTGGATCAACGAGCATCGCGCCGCCAGTCCCAAGTGTTTTAACGGCGTCAAGATGAAGCCGGAGAACCTGGCGAAGTGGTTCGACGGCTTGCGCCAGTGGGCGCAAGACCCGCTCTTGCTGCAGCCGGCTATCACGGCCAAGGCGTGGGAACGCTTGACGCCGTTCGGCATCGAGGATGCGTTCGCCAAGAATTTCACGGCGCAGGTGCCCGAGTGCTTCGAACATACCGAGGCGCTGGGGAGCGCCCTGGCAGCGCTCACGCCGCTGGCGCACAAGCTGCACCTGCATGCGGCGGCGGCCATTGCGCGGCGCATGGATCAATTGAAGCGCCAGTCGCGCCAGTTCGGCTTTGCCGACATGCTGCAGCGCTTGCACGATGCGCTCGCTGGCGAGAATGGCGCGGCCCTGCGCCAGCGCATCGTCGACCAATACCCGCTGGCCATGGTCGATGAATTCCAGGATACGGCGCCGGCACAGTATCAGATCTTCAATTTGTTATACCGCATTGCCGAGAATAATCGAGCGCAAGGGCTGTTCCTGATCGGCGACCCGAAGCAGTCGATCTACGGCTTTCGCGGCGCCGACATCCAAAGCTACCTGGCGGCGCGGCGCGCGACTAACGGCCGCCATTACCAGCTGGGCACCAACTACCGTTCGACGGCGCCCCTGGTGGCTGCCGTCAACCAGCTGTTTTTGCATGCCGAGCGCGCCGAAGTGCCGCTCGGTGCCTTCCGTTACCGGAAGAACGGCGAGAACCCGCTGCCGTTCGAGGCCGTCGAGGCCAAGGGCCGCGCCGAGCACCTGCTGAACGCCAGCGGCCCGCTGCCTGCGCTACTGGCCGCCTGCGCCAGCGATGAAGGGCTGCGCGGCGACAGCTACCGCGAGTATTTTGCGCAGCATTGCGCCGAGCACATCGTCGCCATGCTCGGCGATGCGCAAGCCGGCTTCGATGGCCCGGACGGTTTCGTGCGGCTGCAGCCGGCCGATATCGCCGTGCTCGTGCGCGACCGCAAGGAAGCGGCGGCGGTGCGCCGCGCGCTGGCGCGCCGCCGGGTTGCCAGCGTCTACTTGTCGGACAAGGATTCCGTCGTCGACAGCGAGGAAGCGCAAGATGTGTTGCGCTGGCTGGCGGCGCTGGCCAATCCCCTCGACGGCGGCCTTGCGCGCGCCGCATTTGCCACGCGCACCATCGGCTTGTCGCTGGGCCAGCTGGCGTGCCTGTCGAGCGACGAACTGGAATGGGAACGCCGCGTCGAGCAACTCAAGGCCTTGCACCTGATCTGGCAGCGCCAGGGCGTGCTGGCCATGCTGCGCCGCTTCATCCACGAACTGCAATTGCCGGCCATGCTGCTGCAGCAGACCGGTGGCGAGCGGCGCTTGACGAATCTGCTGCACCTGGCCGAACTGCTGCAATCGGCCAGTCGCCAGCTCGATGGCGAGCAAGCGCTGATACGCTGGCTGGCCGAGCAGATTGCCGGCGAAGGCGAGGGTGGCGACGAGCGCGTGCTGCGCCTGGAAAGCGATGCAGAGCTGGTCAAAGTCATCACGGTGCACAAATCCAAGGGCCTCGAATACCCGCTGGTCTATTTGCCATTCGCCGTCACGGCGCGCAAGGTTGATAAGCGCAACCGCAGCTTCTTCGAGTATGCCGGGGACAATGGCGAGCGCCGCCTCGACCTGTCGCTGTCCGATGCGGCGATGGCTGCGGTCGAAGAGGCGCGCATCGAGGAAGACTTGCGCCTGCTGTATGTGGCGCTGACGCGCGCGCGCCACTTCTTGTGGCTGGGGGTGGCCGCCCAGGCGGCGCGCAAGGCGGGCGAGAATACCTTGCACGAATCGGCGCTCGGCTATCTGCTGACGGGCGGCGACAAGCTGCCCTGCGGGCAGTTGCTGCTGCGCTGGCAGCAGGTAGCCGGCGATTGCGATGCCATTGCTGCCATGACGCTGGCGCAGCCCGATGCCTGCACGGTGCTTGACCGTATTGAGCGGCGCCCCGAGTTGCGCCCCGCGCCCGTGTTCGTGGGCGAGTTTGAGCGCGACTGGTCGGTGGGCAGCTTTACGTCGCTGACGCGCCAGATCGGCGCCGTGTCAGCGGCGCACGTGCCGCAGCGGGCGCTGGAAGAGACCTTGCTGGAAGATGGGGCAGGGCCCAGCGTGGCAGCTGTGTCACCGCTGCAGACGGGCGACGCGCCATGGCACCGATTCCCGCGTGGTTCCGTGCCTGGTAATTTTCTGCACGAGCAGTTGGAGTGGATGGGCGGCGAGGGCTTTGATTGTGTCAATGACGCACACTTCAACACGCGCCTGGCTGCGCGTTGCGAGCGGGCGGGCTGGGGCCACCGCCAGGAAGACGCCATCGCCTGGCTCAGGCAAGTGGCCATCACGCCGTTGCCGCTGCTCGACGCCTCGCTGTCGCAGTTGGGCAGCACCCTGTCCGAGATGGAGTTCTGGTTCCCCAGCGAGCATTTGTCCACCGGTGCGCTCGATCAGCTGTGTACGCGTTTGTTGCTCGATGATGCGCCGCGCCCCGTGCTGCCGCGCCGCCAGTTGCACGGCATGCTGAAAGGCTTTGCTGACCTGGTCATTGAGCACGAAGGGCGCTACTGGGTGCTCGACTACAAGTCCAATGCGCTCGGTGTCAACGACGCCGCTTACCACAGCGCCGCGCTGGCGGCCGGCATGGCGCAGCATCGCTACGATATCCAGGGTGCGATCTACATGCTGGCCCTGCACCGGCTGCTGAAAAGCCGGCTCGGCGACGCCTACGACCCGGCCGAGCACTTGGGCGGCGCCATTTTCCTGTTCCTGCGCGGCATCGCGAATGCGGATACGCATGGCTGCTATTGGCTGGCACCGCAGTTGGAACTGCTCGATGGACTCGATCAATTATTGTCACAGGAAGTGGAAATAGCATGATGCATGAGGAACACGATGAATCTTGACCCGGCCCTCGAAGCCCTGCTTACCCACGTCGACGGCGTGGCCGAGGCGGGCCATCTGCGCCGCCTGAGCGCCGCCTTCGCGCGCTTCATCGCCAGCCTGGACGAAAATGCGCCCGATGCGCGCGCCGTGGCCGTGGCGTGCGTGGTGCTGTCCGAGCTGGAAGGGCGCGGGCATAGCTGTCTGATGCTGTTCGAGCTGGCCAGCGAGCCGTCGCAACTGCTGGGCTGGAGCGAGCAATTGTGGCATGGCGTGCTGGCCGTTTGCGGCCCGCTGCCTACCTCGCTTGACGGCTGGCGCGCGCTGCTGGCCGGCGCGCCGCAGGTGTGGCAGGTGGGCGCGGCCGATCTGCGCCAGCCGCTGGTGCTCGATGGCGAACGCCTGTACCTGCGCCGCTACTGGCGCGACGAGACCCTGGTGGGCGGGAAAATAGCCGCCCGCGCGCACGATTTGCTCACTGCGCCATTGGCGCAGGTGCGCCTATGGCTCGACATCGTGTTCGACCAGCCGACGCACGATGCTGGCCCGGACTGGCAAAAGGTGGCGTGCGCCATCGCCCTGCGCGGCAAGGTGGCCATCATCACGGGCGGCCCGGGCACGGGGAAAACCTATACGGTAGCGAGCTTGCTGACGCTGTTGTTTGCCGTCTCGGCGCAGCCCGAGCAGCTGCGCATCGCGCTCGCTGCGCCGACGGGGAAGGCAGCGGCGCGCTTGAAACAGTCGATCGACAAGGCGCTCGAAGGGCTGGCGGCGAAGGTGGGCGCTGCGCTGCCCCTGCTGGAACTGGCGCGCCGCATGGGCGCGGCGCGCACTTTGCACAGTTTGCTCGGTGCGCGGCCCGATACACGCGCTTTTGCCCATCACGCGGGCAATCCGCTCGACGTCGATGTGCTGATCGTCGATGAAGCGTCGATGGTGCATCTGGAGATGATGGCCTCGGTGCTCGACGCCTTGCCGCCGACGGCCATCTTGATACTGCTGGGCGACAAGGACCAACTGGCGTCGGTGGAAGCGGGCGCCGTGTTGGGCGACTTGTGCCACGATGCGCAGGCGGGCGGCTACCTGCCTGCCACCATCGCGTATGCGCAGGCGGCCAGCGGCGTGGCCATTCCGCTTGACTTTGCCGGTGCGGCGGGCGCGCTGGCGCAGCAGACGGTGATGCTGCGCCACAGCCACCGTTTCAGTGGCCCGATCGGCGAACTGGCGCAGGCTGTGAACGGCGGCAGACCCGATCTTGCCAAGGCTTGCTTCGCCAGCGACAGCGGCGGCCAACTGGCGTGGAGCGTGCCGGCGCAGCAGGAAGACGTGCTGCGCCTGGCCTTGCGTGGGCGGGTGGACGCGCCGGGCGGCTACCAGCCCTACCTGGAACTGCTCAATGGCGGTGAGGCAGCGTATGCGCAGCACGATGACTGGGTGCGCGCCGTACTGCACGCTTTTGAAGCGTTCCGCATCCTGTGCGCCGTGCGCGAGGGCGAGTGGGGCGTGGCGGGGCTGAACACGGCCATCGAACTGCGGCTGGAAAAGGAAGGCTTGATACGCCGCAGCGAATGGTATGTGGGCCGTCCTGTGATGGTCACCCGCAACGACTACGGCACGGGCGTGTTCAATGGCGACATCGGCTTGACGCTGCGCGATCCGGCGCGCTCTGGATCATTGCGCGTGTATTTCCTCGAGGGTGAGAACGTGCGCAGCGTGCTGGCCACGCGCTTGCGCCATGTGGAGACGGCGTTCGCCATGACGGTGCATAAGTCGCAGGGCTCGGAATTTCGCCACACGGTACTGGTGCTACCACAGGAAGGCGGCGCCATGCTGGCGCGCGAACTGGTGTACACCGGCATCACGCGCGCGCGCGACTTCTTTACCCTCGTGTCGCCCACGCAGGCGGTGCTGTTCGACGCCATCTTGCGCCGCACGCAGCGCGCGAGCGGGCTGCGCGGCTTGATTGGCTGATGGACTGATGGTCTGATTGACTGCGCCAGCCTGGCCTTGCTCACTAGCGCCTGCAGCACGGCGCGCAGCGTGGCTACTTTCCAAGTCGCGTTCAGGCGCGCCGGGGCGCCAGGGTCGGGGCCATCTGCCTGGCCAGCTCAAAAAAAGCGTTGGTGGCCGGCGTGTTCTGGCGCCGGTCGCGCACGGCCAGGCCCACCTTGCGGCTGACTGGCGGATGCAAGGGCAGGGCCAGCAAGTCCGGATACTGTTCGCGCAGGCGCTGCGGCAAGGCCAGTTCGGCGACGATGGACAGGCCGTCGCCGCGGCTGACCATGTCGAGGATGGTGATCACTTGGCTGATGCGGTAGGGCACGTGTGGCTGCAGGCCCGCGTTGGCGAACAGGGGCTCGATCAGGCAGGCGCAGCCTGCCTCGGACATGATGAACGGTCCTTCGCACAGTTGCGCCAAGGTGATGGACGGGTACTGCGCCAGCGCATGGCTGCGCGGCACCAGTGCCATCATCTGGTCTTCCACCAGCGGCGCCGTATCGAAGCGTTCGTCTGGCAGCACGACGAAACCGACATCGACGCGGCGCTCGCGTATCCACTGCACCACTTCATGGTCGGCGCCTTCGTCGATGCGCAGGGTGATGCCGGGATAGCGCAGGCGGAACTGCGCCGTGATCGCCGGCAGCAGATTCAATGATGAAGTAGGGCCGAAGGAGCCGATGCGCAAACTACCCTGGCGTTGGCCCAGCACGTCGGCCGCTTCCTGGCGCATGGCTTCCGACAAGCCGAGGATTTCGCGCGCACGCACCAGCAATTGGCGGCCCACCTCCGTCAACTCGGCCGAGGCCTGGTGGCGCACGATGAGGTCCACGCCCATCTCCTTTTCCAGCGCCTTCAAGGCATGCGAGACGGCCGACTGGCTGATGCCCAGTTGTGCGGCGGCGGCGGAAAAGCCGTGCAGTTCGGCCACCAGGGTGAAAATTTCCAGTTGCGTGAAGGTCATGCTGTGGTTTTCCTAGCGTATGAGTATTTACTCATTATTTCATGAGTTCATATTAGTATTAATATATAAGTATACCGCACGCGCAGCGTCCGCTGCAGCAGCGACATCCTAGGACTTTCCATGCGCACTTCCGCCCTGCCTCCAGCCGCCTTGCCTGCCGTGCAATCGCCGCTGGTGTATATCAAACTGATTTTCGTCGCCCTGTTCTGGGGCGGCACCTTCATCGCGGGGCGCGTGCTGGCGCAGCAAATGCCGCCCATGACGGCCGCCAGCGGGCGCTTCGGCGTGGCCGTGCTGCTGCTGGTCATACTGGCGTGGAAGCTGGAAGGGGGCTTGCCGCGCCTGGACCGCAAGCAATTGGCGACGACGGCGGCGCTGGGCCTGACGGGCATTTTTCTTTACAACCTGTGCTTCCTGGCGGCCTTGTCGCGCATGCCGGCCGGGCGCACGGCCCTGTTCGTGGCCTTGAACCCTATCGTCACGGCGCTCGCCTCGGCCATGCTGTTTCGCGAGCGGCTCGGCTCCTTCAAGTGGCTCGGCATCATGCTGGCGTTTTGCGGCACGGCCATCGTCATTACGCGTGGCGATATCAGCGCCGTGCTGCACGGCACGGGTAGCGCTATCGGCATGGGCGAAGTGTTCATGTTCTGCGGCATTTCCAGCTGGGCTGCCTACACCCTGATTGGGCGGGTGGCGCTGAAGGGACTCAGTCCGATTGCCGCCACCACCTATGCGTCGATGTGGGGCCTGGCTTTCCTGCTGGTGGGGGCGGTGCTGGAGTTCCCGAGCGTGCCGTGGCACAGCTTCGGCTGGCAAGTGTGGGCCGCCATCGGCTACCTGGGCGTGTTTGGCACGGTGATCGGCTTTGTCTGGTATTACGAGGGCGTGAAAGCGCTGGGGCCGTCGCGCACGGCCGTCTTCAACAACCTGGTACCCGTGTTCGGCATCGTGCTGGCCGCAGGACTCCTGGGCGAGCCGGTGCTGGCGTCGATGCTGGTGGGCGGTGCGGTGACGATAGCCGGCGTGGTGATGACCAACCGGCAAGCAAAATAGTTACTTTGCGCGGCGGCGTTTCGATGCTTTTGCCGGCGCTTTTTTATGCCGGCTGGCCGAAGCGCGCAGCACTTTTGGCTCGTCGATGCCGTTCTCGGCCGCCAGCATGCGGCGGATGTTGACGGCGTCCATGGCGCGCACGGAATTGGCGCGCGCATTGAGCAAGATCATGGTGGCGAACTTGCCGGCCGACTTGATGCGCATGATCAGGCAACGCCCCGCTTCATTCGTGTAGCCCGTCTTCGACAGGCCGATGTCCCAACCCTTGGCACCCACCAGGCGGTTCGTGTTGTGGTATTCCACGTCGCGGCCCTTGATCTGGATCACGTCCTTCGAATCGGTGGTGATGCGGCTGATTTCCGGGTAGCGCGAGGCGGCCACGGCCATTTTGACCAGGTCTGCTGCCGTCGACTGGTTGTTCGGCGACAAGCCCGTCGGCTCTTCGATGACGGTCTGGCGCATGCCCAGAGCCTTGATCTTGGCGTTGACGGCGACGGCAAATGCCGTCGGGCCGCCGGGGAAGGTGCGCGCCAGCGAGGCGGCGGCGCGGTTGTCGGATGACATCAGTGCCAGTTGCAGCACGTCGTGGCGGCTCAGGGTGGCGCCCACGGGCAGGCGCGAAGTGCTATGTTTCAAGGTATCGACATCTTCGCGGTCGATGCTGATCTCATCTTGCATATTGGCCTTGGAGTCGAGCACGACCATGGCCGTCATGAGCTTGGTGAGCGAGGCGATGGGCACCACCACGTTGGAATTTTTTTCAAGCAAGACTTTGCCTGTGCCATCTTCGACTACCAGTATCGACTGGGAACCGAAGGGCACGGCGATGGCCGCTGTGGAAAGCGTCATCAGCACTGCGGCGAACATTTTTTTGAGCATGGGATTGTCATGGGAAAGCAGTTTCGGGGCGCCATCAAGGGCGCTGCGCACAAAGCCGGGACCGCTTAGCACGGGCATGCGGCTTGTGTCTCGGAAGCAATATTTGCCAAGCTTAAACAATACCATTAAAGATCAAGCGATGTCTACGTTACAGGCCCGCGACAGGCGGCGTTACGGTCAATTCGGCAAATAAAGGTGTTCATTCTTGCCGTAGTGAAAATTGTCGCGCATTGATTGATTTCGGAATGGAAACTTAGTGCTATTTAAGCAAGATTGGCAGTCTTGCTCTGACAGGTGGCGCGCGCTTCGTCGTTGATGCCTGTCGCTGCGTGCTTCGTCGCCCCGCGCTAGGCCCTGCTACCGGGGCGCCGTAGACTGCGTTCATGCCTGATTAACACGACTGGGAGAACGCACTATGTGGAGAAAAATTGCGCGATGGTATGGCGGTTTCGATGAGGAAGCCCTGCGACTGCTGCAGCACCCCGTAACGGCGGCACTCTTCCTCGACATCCGCATGCCGGGACTGTCGGGCCTGGAAGTGGCCGAGCGCATCGGCAAGCGCGCCCATGTCGTGTTTGTCACGGCCTACGACCAGTACGCCGTCGATGCGTTTGACGCTGGCGCCGTTGATTATCTGTTGAAACCGGTACAAGCTGAGCGCCTGCAGCGGGCGCTGGCGCGTTTGCGCGACCAGTTCGGCGCCCAACCGGCCGACATAGTCCACTTGCTGCAATCGTTACGCGCCGCGCTGCCGGCGCCGCGGCGCGAAAAATTGAAATGCATCAGGGCTAGCGTGGAAAAGTTGCCCGTCAGCCGCACGTTGACGCATTTGTTTCGCGATTAGCCTGCAATGCAAACGCCCCGCACTTGGCGGGGCGGGGCGGGCATGGGCGGCGCCGGGCTTACTGGATCTTGGCGATCGACACTTCCGTCGATTTCACGAGAGCGATGACTTCGCTGCCCACTTTCAGGTCCAGGTCCTTGATCGAGCGCGAGGTGATCACCGAGGTGACGATGCCGTGCGGCGTTTCCACGTCCACTTCCGACACCACGGGGCCAAAGATGATTTCCTTGATCTTGCCGCGGAATTGGTTGCGTACATTCACTTCCGTGATAGCCATCATATTTCCTTTGTAAGCGTAATGCGCCATACGGCGCGACATAGCCAGATTACGGCGCATACGCGCTGTTGACCACGAATCGATACGCATATCAATATACGAAAATAAGATACGCAAATAAGATACGCAAATAGGGCGCGCAGCATGCCGCAAGCCTGTTATTGGCCTATCTCTGTTTGCCGCCACCAGCAGGTTTTGCCATGCATCGCTTCTTGCTTTCATGCGTGCTCGCGCCGGTCTGTGGCTGCGCGGTCCAGCCATGCGTGGCGCTGATAGAACTTGCGCCGTGCTGCACTGTCTGACGTTCTGCGCTGTCTTGAGCATGTGGACTTCTTGGCTTGCGCGACGGATCGGTCTGCCGATTCTTTTCAGGCAGGGATGGAGATGGATAAGCAGGATGTCGATGCCGTCATTGCCGCCTTTTACCGGGCGGCACTCGAGCCGGTGCAGTGGGACGCGGCACTGCGTGCGTTCGCGCGCCTTGCCGGTGGCGACGTTGCCTGCTGTTTCTTGAAGGCGCAGGTGGCAACGCCGCCATCGCACGCCCGTATCATCGGCTTGGATGAGCAAACCTGGGAGCATGGATATCGCAGCTACTATCACGCGCTCGATCCCGGCTATGCGGTACTGACGCGTAGCCCGCCTGGGCGCATGCACCTGATGCAAGATTATTTCAATGAGCAGAGCGTGGCGTGCAGCGAGTATTTCCAGGATTTCTACCTGCGCGCTGGCGTGCGCTATTCGTGCAGCGGCGTCGTCTCCGACAACGGTGCGCTGACCGTCCTGTCCGCGCACCGCGCAGCCGGCCAGGGCCGCTTTGACCGGCGCACGCATGGTCAGTTGCAGCGCGTGCTTGCGCATTTGTCCAATGTGCTGCGTCTGCGCGATACGGCGCAGCAAGCCCAGGCCCATGGCGCGCTGGCCTGGGCTGGGCTAGACGCCTTGCCGCGCGCCGTTTTGCTGGTCGACGCTTGCCTGCGGCTGGTTTTCATGAACCTGGCAGCGCAGCGGCTGCTCGCTGCCAGCCCCCAGGCTCGGCCCCTGATTGCCGTGCGCGGCGGCTGCGTCGATGTGCGTATCAGTTCAGTGCAGCAGCAGTTGGCGCAACGCGTGCGGCAAGCATGCACAGGATTGGCCTGCTTGCGTCCCGCGCCCTTGTATGTCGCCGATGACAATGGACGGCCGGCGCTGGAAATCGGTATCTTGCCGCTGCCCTTGCGCATCGGGCAGCACGGTGTCGGTGACGGGGCGGTGATGGTCATGTTGTCGCTGCGGCCACTATTCGGGGCACAGTGGCGGCCCTGGCCCGCGGTGCTTGAGCGGCCATGCGGTTTGACGGGCGCCGAGTGGTCGCTGGCGTTGGCGCTGGCGGATGGCATGGAACCAGCCGAGTATGCGCAACGGCAGGGCGTGCGCATCAGCACCGTGCGCAGCCAGATTCGAGCGATCCTGGCCAAGACGGGCACGCACCGCAGCAGCGAAATCGCCAGCCTGTTCAGTGCACTGGAGTGTGACGCTGGTGCGCCACCATAAAAAACCGGAACATGTCCCGGTTTTTTGCTGATGCAGCGCAGATTACTTCTGGTAAATCTTGTCGAATTCACCGCCATCGTCAAAGTGTTTCTTTTGCGCCTGTTTCCAGCCGCCAAAGACGTCATCGATCGTAAACAGCGTAATGGGCTTGAAGCTGGCCGCGTATTTCTTGGCGATCGTGGCCGAACGGGGACGCAGGTAGTGTTTGGCGACCAGTTCCTGGCCCGCTTCCGAGTACAGGTATTGCAGGTAGGCCGTGGCTTCCTTGCGGATGCCGCGACGCTCGACGACCTTGTCGACGACGGCCACGGGCGACTCGGCCAGGATGGAAATGCTTGGATACACGACTTCGAAGTTGTCGCCGAATTCGGCGCGCACCAGTTGCACCTCATTTTCAAACGTTACCAGTACGTCGCCAATTTCACGCTGCGTGAAGGTGGTGGTGGCGCCGCGGCCGCCGCCGTCGAGTACCGGCACGTTCTTGAACAGCTTGCTCACCAGTTCGCGCGCCTGTGCCTCGCTACCGCCTTTTTTTACGGCGTAGCCCCAGGCTGCCAGATACGTGTAGCGGCCATTGCCCGACGTTTTCGGGTTCGGTACGATGACTTTGATGCCGGGCTTGGCCAGGTCGTCCCAATCCTTGATGTGTTTCGGGTTGCCTTTGCGCACCAGATACACCATGGTGGAGTAGAACGGCGCGGCATTGTTCGGGAATTTCTTGGCCCAGTCGGGCGCTACCAGGCCGCGCTCAACAAGGATATCGATGTCATTCGCCTGATTCATGGTCACGACGGACGCTTCCATGCCGTCGGCAACGGAGCGCGCCTGCTTGCTGGAACCGCCGTGCGATTGCTTGATGGTGATGCTTTCGCCAGTTTTGGCTTTCCAATCAGCAATAAAAGCGGGATTCACATCCTTGAACAATTCGCGCATCACGTCATACGAGGCGTTCAGCAACACCACGGGTTCGGCGGCGCTAGCTGCCATCGGCACGCTCATGGCGGCAGCCGAAGCGGCCAGGGCGCTGGCCAGGAACCAGCGGCGCGAGCGTCGGGTGAGCGTTGCTGCGGCAGTCGATACGGCGTGAAAATAGGGCATTTTGAACTCTTATTGTGAGAATAGACCGACATAGTCTAAAATTCTGGCCGGAAAAGAAACGAATTTTTCGTAATATGCTTAGATCCGATTCCCGGTTATGCTAAAAAACAGATATCGTTTTTTGGAAACATTCGTGGCGCAAGGTGCGCATCAGCACTTAGTCTGCAAGCACTGCGTCATAGGCAAAGGCGGCGGACGGCGCGCGGCAAAAAACCCGATTTCGCCGCTTGGTGTATAGTCGAATCGCATCATGCAGGGCTAAAACCATCTGCACCGGCAACTGGAATATTTTGTGAGCGTACATGAGTCTTGAAATTCGTATTGCAACATCGACCGACGCTTTCGAGGCGTGCAACGTATTACGACGCTCCATCGTCGAATGCTGCAGCCTCGATCATCGGGACGATCCGGCCATTCTCGATGCCTGGCTGGGCAATAAAACACCGCAGATGGTGGCGTGCTGGTTTGCCTCGCCCACCAATTTTTCGCTCGTTGCAGTCGAACATGGCGCCGTCGTCGGCGTCGGCTTGCTGACGCGCGCGGGCAAGCTGGCGTTGTGTTACCTGCTGCCCGAGGCGCAAGGCCGGGGCGCCGGCAAGGCACTGGTGGCGCAGCTCGAAGCGCAGGCGCGCGAGTGGGGCATCAAGGCTCTGCAATTGCACAGCACGGCCAGCAGCCAAGCCTTCTTCGTCAAGCAGGGGTATGTCGAGGCAGGCAATGTGCGTTCACCGTACGGCGTGGAAACGATTTTTTGCTGGAAACAGATTGATCCTGCAGCTATCTTAGGCGGCGACCCCAAGCGCAAGCGCTTTTGCAACTGCAATTCGGCCTGACGCCAGCTCCGCTTCTCAGCGCGGCCATCCGGCGGCGGGCCTTTACGTCACTTTACATATTTCCCCTTAGTAACTGATCTGGATGAACACGCCTTGCTGCGTGTTCTCGCTCGCTGGTAGCAAGGTGCCGCCGGCGAACAGTTTCAGTTCGCCGGGCGCGAACGCCTGCCAATCTTCGTTTTGCGTCAGCGGATGCGTGGCGATAACGGCGATGCGATCATCGAGATGGTTGTGCTGGCGAAAGTCGATGCTGCGTTCGCAGTCGATCAGTTGCGCCACGGAAAACGGGTATTCGCGTAGCACATAGTGCAAATGCGTGGAGCAGTGAGCAAACAGCAGTTCACCGTCAGAGAGGATGAAATTGAAGCTGCCGTGCGCAGCGATGTCCTTGGCGAGCTCGGTGATGGCGCTGCGCAGCGCGGCGCGCGTGGGTACGCCCAGGGGAAAGCGCGTGCGCAAGTGGCCCAGCACGTGGCAGAAAGCTTGTTCGCTGTCCGTGTCGCCGCTGGCCTGGTAGTACGCATTAGCGGGCGGGCGCCAGGTTTTCAAGTCGCCATTGTGGGCAAAGGACCAGGTCTTGCCCCACAGTTCGCGGGCGAACGGGTGGGTGTTTTCCGCTGCGATGCGGCCCTGCGTGGCTTTGCGGATGTGTGCGACGATGTTTGTCGCCTTCACGGGATGCTGCTGCACGCTGGCGGCCAGCGGCGAATCGATGGCCGCCAGGTGATCCTTGAGCAAGGTGCAGCCGCCACTGGAATGATAAGCGATGCCCCAGCCGTCGCGGTGCTCGTCCGTGCGTCCGCCCCGTTCGGCAAAACCGGCAAAGGAAAATCCCAGCGCGGCCGGCTTGCTGCTGTTCATTGCGAGTAACTGGCACATGGCGCTGCTTCCTGATGGTATCGGTGTACCCCCACAGTAAAGGCTGGCGCAGGTCGCTGGAACGAATGTTTCCAACTATCGTTATGCGCAGTCCATGGCGCTGCGCTTATTTGCTTGCTGCATATCAAACGGCGAAACCATTCGTTCTCCTTTGCTTGGCGCTGCCTTACTGTGCCTACTTTGGCGCCGTGGCCCCCATCTGGGCAGCCGGCGCAGCCTGATGAAGGAGCACGCATGTCATTTCCTGTCCTGAAAAACTACCTGGCCCGTTTGTCACATCAAACCCAGGCCGGTACCAGTGTCTGGCTTGACGCAGAGGGCAGGGCGCTGGGGCGCTTTTTCAATTGCACCATGACCAGCGCTTTCCAGCCCTTGCGCGAGATCGATAGCGGCAAGCTGGTGGCGTTCGAGGGCCTGGCGCGCAGCGTGTCGAAGGCGGACCAGGGCTTGTCGCTGTGGCGCTTGCTCGATCATGCGGCCAGCGACGATGAATCGGTGGAACTGGACCGTTTGTGCCGCATGTTGCACGCCATTAATTTTTTCCGGCAGGCCGAAGCGCAGCAGACCGACCTGTACCTGAACGTGCATGACCGCCTGTTGAGCGCTGTCAGCAGCAATCATGGCCACGCCTTTCAGCGCATCCTTGATGCGCTGGGCTTGCCCATCGAGCGCATCGTACTGCAATTGCCGACGGTGACGCCGAACCAGGGCTGGCTGCTCAATTATGTGGTCGATAATTATCGGCGCAACGGTTTCCGCCTGGCCATCAACGTGAGCAGCGTGCATGAGGCCAGCGACATGCTGCAGCGCTTGCACCCGCAGGCGTTCAAGCTCGACGCGGGCAATCTCGGCGACGAGCAGGCCATCGCCAGCTTCGTGACCCTGTGCCATGCGGAGAAAATTCGCCTCATCTTCAAGCGTCTCGACACGCCGGCGGCGCTGGCCGCACTGCAGCGTGTTACCGCCATGACGGGATTGCCGATCGTGGCGCAGGGCTATTTGCTGGACCAACCGTTGACGGCGCTGGTGCAGGCAAAGCAGGACGTTACCGTTCGCGCGAGCACCGCCTAGGGCGCCAGAGGCTGAAATAAGGGCGACACGATAGGCATTGAGGGTTTTTCTTCGCGGCACAATACGCTATAGTATTCGCATCGTTACATTGGACTGACTATGGCATCGCGCAGAAACTTTCTACACCACGGTATGGGCCTGGCCGCGCTGGGCTTGGTAAGCACTCCGCTCATCGGCTGCGCCTCGCGCACGGCCGCTCCCGCCTCCGCTTCGGCCAGTGCCAAGCCGCACACCGCGCGCACCGGCGTACCACCGCAGCCGACGCAACTGGCCAGCGTCGACCGCGCTATCACTTCGCAGTCGCGCCAGGCCATCACCGAGATGGAGCCGCCGCCCGACATCTTCGATGCGCAGGCGCTGGATCTGGAATTCTGGCTCAAGCCCCGCACCTTGGAAGTGGTGCGCCCGGCCAGCAATGAAAAGGCCAGGTTGCTGTACTGGAAAGACGGCGAAGTCATCGATTCGGCTTACCAGGAACTGTGCCATTTGCTGCGCGATGTGAACGGCAAGAAGACCGCTCCCATCGACCCGAAACTGCTCGAAACCCTGTGGGGCACGCAAGCGTTCGTGGCCCGCTACGGCATCGAGCAGCCGCTGGAGATTTTGTCGGGCTATCGCACGGCCGAGTCAAACAGCCGCCTGCGCGAAGCGGGCGTGCCGGCCGCGCGCCAGTCGCTGCACATTTCGGGCCGCGCCGCCGACATCCGCGTGGCCAACCTGAACGCGGAAGTGCTCGGCTCGCTGGTGCGCAGCTTCAAGCAAGGCGGCGTGGGTTTTTATTACCGTTCCGGCCCGCGTGGCGGCTGGATCCATGCCGATACCGGTCTCCAGCGCACCTGGAAAGGCTAAACGCCGGAGCCCGGCTGCCGCGCGGCGCTCTGCCATGCGTTGAAGTATACGCGGCCTTGCCAGCTTCCCAGTCTCCGCTTTCGATTTCCCGCCTGCCATGAAACTGTCGAGCCATAACATCGAACTGTTCCTGGCCGTCGTTGATGGCGGCTCGTTTTCGGCCGCCGCGCGCGCCTTGCGGCGCGCGCCGTCGGCCGTCAGCATGGCCATCGCCAACATCGAGGCGGAACTGGGGATCGCCCTGTTCGACCGTGGCGCGCGCGAAGCCGTACCCACGCCGGCGGCGATGGCGCTGATGCCCCATGCGCGCCTGATCGCCGAGCAGCTGAAACAGTTGCACCTGCACGTGCAGGAATTGTCGCAGGGATTGGAAAGCCGCATTTCGCTGGGCATTGCGGCCGAGCTCGACCATGCTCCCTTCCTGGCCGCCGTGCGCGCGCTGTCGCAGCGCCATCCGCTGCTCGACATCGAGGTGCTGACGGCGCCGCAGGACGATGTGCTCGACATGCTGCACCGGGGCCGCATCAGCGCCTGTATGGCCTTCGCTGGCGGGCGCATCAATCACAAGGAGCAGTTTCAGTTGGTGGGCAGTGATGCCTTGCTGGCAATTATTTCTACTCAGCATACGCCCAGCGCGGCGGGTCGGCCTTTGTATATCGAGGAATTGGTGAATTTGCGCCAGATCATCGTCGCCAGCCGTGAACTCGACCTGGCCGATGCACGCCCCGTAGTGGGGCTATCCTATTGGCGCACCGACAGTTTGCCGATGGCGCTGGCGATGGTCGAGGCAGGATTGGGGTGGGGCAACTTTGCCGCCTCGGCTATCGAGCATTCACTGGCGGCCGGGCGGGTGCGCCGCGTGGCGTTCAAGAATACCGGCAATGGCCTGGTCGTGCCCATCCACCTGGTGTGGATGAAGGACCGGCCGCTGGGCATGGCGGCGCGGTCCTTTCTTCAGTTGCTGAGCGAGGTGCCGGCAGCGGCTTCCTGACATGCGCCCGGTTCTTGCTTCGGCTGTTGCGCCGACAGTGGCACGCCGAACAGGCCATCGAAGAAATAGTTGAAGATGAAGCTGTAGCACGGGATGATCAGCATCAACGCGAAGTCCAGCACGAAGGCTTGCCACAGGCTGATGTCGAGCCACCAGGCGATCAGCGGGATCAGGTAGATGACGAGCGTGATCTGGAAGCCGATCGCGTGCAGGATGCGGCGCCAGACGGTGCGCGTGCGCGACACTTGGCGCATTTCCCAGTATTCGAAGGCCGTGTTGTAGAGCAGGTTCCAGATCACGGCGATGCTGGTGATCATGATGGCCAGCGGACCCGTGCTGGTGGGCGATGCGCCCGAAAGCAGCGTCAGCCAAGCCGTGGAAATGGCCATGCCGATGATTTCAAAGGCGGTGACGTAGACGATTTTGCGTTTGATACCTTGCATGTAAAGCCTGTAAAGAAGAGATGGCAGCCATCTTAAGTCAGGTATGCTGATGCTAAAAGTTGATAGCTATCAGTTATTCTGATATGTGTGCGCCAACGATACCGGGCTGGCCGTGAACCGTGGATAATGGCGGCTGGCGGGCAACCGGTCCCGCCGCATCACCGCAGAAAAGGTTAACGAGCATGCAAGGCGCAGCAGACAGCAACATCCGCGATACTTCCGATACTCCCGACAGCCCTGACACTCTGGCCAGCACGGCGCAGCGTCCTCGTTTTCGCCCTTGCCCTTGGGAGCACCTGGAAACGCCGTATGACGTGGAGGTGTGGATCGACGAGCATAACCGCAGCATGCAGGACAATATCGGCGCCACGGAAACGGGCGTGGGCATCTGTTTTACCCTCGCCGAAGGGGGCGACATTTATATGCAGACCAGCGCCGATGGCGCCGTCGTGCTCGACGTGAGGCCCGATGCAGCCTGGATCTCGCCCCTCATCAGTGCCGCGACGGGCTGCGCGGCGCCCGATTCGTCGTTGTGGATCTTGCCAGATGATAAGCTGATCCAGCTGATCGTGGGTCTGTCCAGCCTGGTAGCGAGCACCTTGCTGGTGGTAGGCCATGACTTCGGCTTGCGCCGGCGCAGCATGGGCCGCTGACGCGTTTGCATGGCGCGGGTGCACGGCGGCCATGCTGCTTGTCCGGCGCCGCTGTGTGCTACGGGCTCGGTGAAATATGCCATGCCCGCGCCTGCCATTGCCTTTGTCGTACTCTCCGACGAAAAGCCTGCGATGGGCCATGACAAGCGGGACCCGCGCAATATCAGCCTGGTATTGATTTCCCGCCTGCATCTCTGCCCGCGTTTATACGCCAGGTGCTGATCGTGCCCTGCGCTAGCGTATGGCGGCGCACGAACCCTCAGCCGCGGTTGTGGTGAAAGTGGCATACCCGCATGCATTGCTCGACACTGTGCACCGCGCATGCTAGTCTCGTACTGCACCCACCTTGTTGCCAGGGCGGTAGTGCCAAGGACCGCCATGGATACACCACTGCAAGCGCTATCTGCTGCGAATTGTTGTTCGCGTTGCCATGACGGCGCGCTACAGCATGGTGCGCCCCTGCTTGACGATGGCGTCTTCAGCCCGGAGCGGGTGAAAGCTGAACGCGAGCAAGCTTATTTCAACGATTTATACCTGCTGGCGCCCGTCGCCTATGTCGTCTCGGGCCTCGATGGCGTGATCCTGCAAGTCAACCTGGTGGCGGCAGAACTGCTCGGCCTGTCACGCGAACGGCCTGGCCACGTGCTGTTCCGTTCGTATATCCATGAAGCCTTTCGTCACGATTACGCCCAGTTCGTGCAGCGCGTGCTCAATAGCAGCGAGCCCGAGCGCATCCAGCTTCAGCTCCTGTTGCCGTCCCGTCCCGGCGCCGGCGATGCCGGCTTGCCCGTCACCTTGCTCGGTAGTGCCGACCCGAATGGCCAGGCGCTGCGCCTGGTGCTGGAGCAGGCAGAGGGCAAGCTGGCCGCGCTCGAACGCAGCGAGGAGCGCTTCCGGCGCATCGTCCACAGTGCCGTGGAGGGCATTTGGGAAATCGATGCGCAGGCGCTGACCAGCTTTGTCAATCCGAAGATGGCGCAAATGCTGGGCTACCAGATCGAGGATATGCTGGGCCAACCGTTAGCATCGTTCATGGATGACGAGGGACGCGCCATTTTGGAGCGCAACATTGCGTTGCGCCAGGATGGCATTGCCGAACGCCATGAATTCAAGTTCCTGCGGCGTGACGGCAGCACCTTGTGGGCCACGCTGGCCACCAACCCCATCTTCGACGCGTGCGGCACTTACTTCGGTGCGCTGGCGCTGGTGAGCGACATCACGGCGCAACGCGTAGCGTCCGAGCGCATCTGGCGGCAAGCCAATTTTGACCAGCTGACGGGCTTGCCGAACCGCCACATGTTCCTCGACCGGCTGCAGCACGAGGCCTACCATGCCAGGCGCGAAGGTGCTTACCTGGCCCTGCTGTTCATCGACCTGGACCATTTTAAGCAGGTGAATGACCGGCTGGGCCACGAGAAGGGCGACATGCTGCTGCGTCAGGCGGCGCGGCGCATCAGCGAACGCGTGCGCGCCACTGACACGGTAGCGCGCCTGGGTGGCGACGAGTTCACCGTCATCCTGGCCGGTGAGGGGCAGCTCGGTGGCATCGAGTGCGTGCTGCAGGAACTGACGGCGGCGCTGGCCCGGCCTTTCGTGCTCGATGGCGATACGGTGCAAGTGTCGGCCAGCGTGGGCGTGGCGCTGTATCCGTCCGACGGTGAGGATCCGGACAGCTTGCTGCGCCATGCCGACCAGGCCATGTATGCGGCCAAGAGTGCGGGGCGCAATGGTTACAGCTATTTCACGCCGGCCCTGCAGCAGGCGACCGAATTGCGCCGCAGCACGCTGCGCGAGATGCGCCTGGCGCTGGCGCAAGACCAGTTCGAAGTGCATTATCAGCCCATCATCCGCCTCTGCGATGGCGCCATCGAGCGGGCCGAGGCGCTGCTGCGCTGGCGCCATCCGCTGCGCGGGCTGCTGCTACCGGCCGACTTCATCGCGTTTGCCGAGACGAACGGCTTGATCATCGATATCGGCGAGTGGGTTTTTCGCCAGGTTGTGCGCCAGGCGCGGCAGTGGCAAGACGCGCATGGGACCGTGTTGCAGATCAGTATCAACAAGTCAGCCATGGAATTTCGTTGCGACGCCGCGCTGTACCAGGATTGGGGCGGGTACCTGGCGGGCCAGGGCTTGGCGCCGGGTGCCATCATCATCGAAATGGCGGAGGCGGTGCTGCTTGACGGGGCGCGCCAGGTGGTCGAGCGCCTGCGCCAGTTCCGCGCCATGGGGCTGGCGTTGGCGCTCGACGATTTCGGCAGCGGCCAGGTATCGCTCGCCTGTCTGAAAACGGCCGATATCGATCTGCTCAAGATCGGCCGTTCCCTGGTCAGCGAATTGGGACGCGATGATGCCGGGCTGGGGCTGGGACTGTGCACGGCGCTCATTGCGCTGGCCCAGCGGCTGGGGCTGAAAGTCGTGGCCGAAGGGGTGGAAACGGCGGCGCAGCGCGATCTGCTGCGCGCTGCCGGCTGCGATTATGCGCAGGGATATTTCTTTTCCCGCGTCCTGCCGGCAGGGCAGATGGCGCGCCTGCTGGCCGCTCAGCCGGCTGCCTGAACGCGCTGCTGCGCCTTGCTGGCCTGGACATGGAGGCAGAACTGGCGTTCATGGCTGCGCAGCCGGGTGTAGCTGAGTAGCGAGGCGGCGGTTTTTATCTCGGGAACTTTGGCGCTCGATGAAGGGGGGGCGCTGGCGTATGGGCAATCGGCGACGGGCAATGGCCAACGGGCAATGGTCAGCATCTGCTGCAGTTGCACCGCCCTACGCCAGCGTGCGTGCCCCACCATCGCTGCGCGCGCCAAGGCAGCGCACGCCCGGGGCGCTTATTCTAGTCCCAATAGTGCGACGACGCGCTCACGGCTGATGCCGACGAGCGCCGAGCTGATCGCCAACAGCGATTCATAGCCGGGCTGGCTAGCCTTTTCGGTAAAGTTTTCCGCCAGCGTATCCATGCCGACGCTCACTTGTACAGGTTGGGCGCGGGCTACGCGTCCCGTTGCCTGCGCCAGAGCCAGGCTGACGGAGCTGCGCGCCGCCTGCAACTGTGCCAGCGCCTGCACCACGTGCTGCAAGGTGGCGCGCAAGGCTTCGACGTCACCGGTATGCCATTCTTCCGGGGCGATGGCGGCCGGTTCCGCATCCGTGCGCACACGGCTCATCTGGCCGGTCGGATAGCGGATGCCGTTGCCGCGCACGGACAGGCTGTCGCGCACGTTGGCCCAGCCAGCTTCCGAGGTGCTAAATACCAGCTCGCCATTCTCGCCCAGCTTGACGCCGATACCTGACGGCATGAGTGCGCGGTCGAAGCGCGCGACGATTTCGCTCTCGCTCAGGCCAGGTTCGATATTCACCGAGCGCAGGGCCTGGTTGGCGCCGCCGAGCGAAAACGCCAGCACTTCCTGCGGGCCATCTTGCAGGCTGGCCATGGTCAGGCCGCGGATGCTGAAGTTTTGCTGTGCCGCTTGCGGGCTGGTATAGCTGAGCTGTGCGTCTAGCGTGCCACCCGATGCGCTAGCGCGCTGGCGCCAGGTATTGCTGAACTGGCGCACGCGTGCTTCGACCTGTCCTTCGCGGCCCTGACGCGCGGCCAGCTTGGCCGCCAGCTCGCTTTTCAGCGCCTGCAACTGGCTGCTGCTACGTTCCAGGTAATCGAGTGTTTGCTGCGCGTTGGAAATCTCCCCCTGTAACTGGTGATCCCAGTTGCTCAGGCCGCGCTTCAGGCTTGCCGTCGAACTCCTCGCCGCCGGCGCCTCGCCACGCGTGTTGGCGCTGGCGCTGCCGCTTGTGGCAGCGGACGCGTCATCGATGACGCGGGCTGTGCCGGCGCCTTTGGCGTTGACGCCGGAAGAGGAAGAGGTCTGAACGATTTGCATGATGGTCAGAGAAGATCAAACAGGGAAATGGTACCGACCTTGGCATAGGCCTTGTACGTGGCCTGCAGTGCCGTCTGGTAGCCGTTCAGGTCAATGGCGGCCGCGCCCATGTCGGTCTTTTTCAAATCTGATAATGCCATGTCGTTTGACAGCGAGACGTTGGCCAGGTTGCCCGAGAGTGTGGTGAGAATGTTTTGCGCGCCGCCAAAAATGGCAATCTTGCCTGAGAGTAAATCCATGCCGTCATCGGTGCCATCCAGGGCGTCGCTGACGAGGGTGCGCACAGCAGGGTCGTTAGGGTTGACGCCTGACGTGCTGAGCTTGGCGGCGACCTGGTCAATCTTGTTGAGCCACACTTCCAGGTTCTTCACGTCGACGTTGGCCGCCTGCGTCACACCATTGCCCACCACCACGTTTTGCGTGTCGGTATTGCCGACGTAGCTGTAACGCGCGCCGACGGCTGCCGCCGGGTCGTATTTGATGGGCGACTGGTCGGTGGCGGTGCCGGAAAACATGTAGCGGCCCTCCTGGTCCTTCAGGTTGGCCGTATAAAGCACACTGTCGCGCATGGCAGCGAGCGATTGCGTCATCGCATTCAGGTCGTCGGGCGTATTGCTGCCGTCGGCGGCCCACACCAGCAGGTCGCGCGCCTGGCCCATGTCGGTAACCATACTCGACAGGTAGTTTTCGTTTTTCAGCAGGCGCACTTTTACCGTAGCGATATTGTCCTGGTACTGGGTCACCATGGCTTGCTCGCGCGTCAGGCGCGAAACGCGCACATTGCCGATCGGATCATCCGATGGCAACTGAATGCGCAAGCCAGAGGACATCTGCTGGGTCAGGTAATTGATGCGTTCCTGATTTTGCTGAAGAGAAATATTAATCAGCGATTGGTACTGGCTACTGGCGACACGCATGATTTTCTCCTTAACCCATCATTTGCAAAGTGGCATCAAACAAGCTATTCGCCACGGAAATGACTTTCATGTTTGCCTGGTACATATTCTGGAATTCCACCAGGCTCATCGCTTCCTCGTCCTTGTTTACGCCGCTGGTGGACTTCCAGTCATCGATGGCTTGCGCGCGCACCGTGTTGGCCGTCTTCAGCAGGGCCTGGTTCTGCTGGCTGTAAATGGCCAGCTTGCCGACGAGCTGCGTGTCGGCATCGCTCATCAGGACAGAGCCGACCCAGCTGACGCCGATAGGCTGATTCTTAATATCGATCAATTTCTGCAAGTTGCCGCTGTCGCCAGCGGCACCCGTCAGTGACAGGGCCAGGTCCCTGGCGTTGAAGCCGGGAGTAATGCCCAGCTTGCCATTCGCGTACGTCAGCAGAGGGCCGCCGGCGCTGCCGCTCATGGTTTGGCCCAGCGCCAATTGCGTGTTGACCTTGCTGGTCAACTGCGTGGCCAAATCTTGCAGCGACTGTTGCAGTGGTTTCAGGGTATTTTGCTCGAACTCGCCCAGGCCACCTATCTGGCCGCCGATGGCTACCGAATCGAGGACGTACGAGGACTTGGCGAAATCGAGGGTGAACGTTTGTTGACCCGTCAGCGTCATGCTGCTGCTGAGGGTGCCTGCAATGTTGCCCAGGACCAGTGGCTGGCCTGACTTCAGTGAGACATTGCGCGAGCCATCGGGTTGGTCGAGCACTTCGATGCCCATTTGCGAGGCCAGGCCGTCGATCAGCTGGTCACGCGCGTCCATGAGCGACGACACATTCGTGCCCGACGCGGCCGAGGTGCTGATGCGCTGGTTCAGCGCGGCGATATTGGCCAGCGTGGTATTGGCTTGCGGCATGATCGCTGCGCGTTGCTGCTGCACCGACAGCAGCTGGTTGCTCATGACGTTGCTGATGCTGTTGAAGCGCTGTGCCATGGCGTCGGCGGAGGTGACGATTTGCTGTCGCAGCGGCGTCGATGTCGGGTCGACTGCCGAGGCGTTAAGGGCGGCGAAAAAGCCGTCGATGCCATTGCTGATGCTGGAGATGTCGTCACCCATCACGCGCTCGAGCTGCGTCACGTAAGGCTGCGTTTGCGAGCGGGAACCCTGGTCAGACGCGGCGCGCCACATTTGCTGGCTTTTATACGCATCGGCAAAGCGCAGCAGGGCCGATACTTCCACGCCATTGCCGGCCGAGCGCACGCCTGCGCCCGCGCCCAGCGAGGACAGCAGAACGCCCTGGCGGGTATAGCCGGGCGTTTGCAGGTTGGCGATGTTCTGGCTGGCAGCATTGAGTGCGGCCTGGGAGGCGAGGCTGCCTGACAATGCATTGCTAATGATGCTCATTGGGCAATTTTCTTTCGTGAGAGTGGCGCGTGCATGATGGCAGGCAATGAATCGTTGTTACCTTGTACAGGCGACGCTTCAGACAGATTTATTAAGCGGCGCTGCAATATTGTCGCTCTTGACAGGGATGTTGGCTGCCACTGGCGCACTGGCCTTTGGCAGCAACTGACGCAGGATCGCGTCGGCGATGCCAAAGGCGCGCTGGCCGGCCATCTTGTCAGCCACCAGGTTGTCGGCCATTTCCAGCATGTCGCTGTTGATGGGGTCCTTGAAGACGCTGTCCTCGCCTGCCATCTCGCGCGTGCCCGAGCGCATCTGGCGCAGCATGTGCGAGATGAAGAAGGCTTCGAACTTGATCGCCGCCTCGGTAGCTTTGGCCGCGTAGCGCGGATCGGCCGGCGTGGCGGCCGAAATGCTCTTGTCGTCCAGCGCCGAAGGCAGGGCGCTGCTGCTGTCGTATATATTCATGTCGATTCAGCTTTCAGTGTCAGCTTAGATAACCACCAGCTCACCCTCGATCGCCCCGGCCTGGTCCAGGGCTTGCAAGATTGCCATGACGTCATCGGGCGAAGCACCCAGGCTGTTGACGACGTCGATGATAGATTGCAGCTTGGCGCCGGCCGGCCATTTGAACATATTGCCGTTGCCCTGGTCGACCGAGACCTTCGACTGCGGCGTGACGGTGGTCTGGCCACCACTGAACGGCGCTGGCTGGCTGACGTTGGAACTTTCAGAAATGACGACCTTGAGCGAGCCGTGCGTGACGGCCGCCGCCTTCACGCGCAAGCCTTCGGCGATGACAACGGTGCCAGTGCGCGAATTGAAGACCACTTTCGGCGTGTCGACGCCGACTTCGACGCTCAGCGCTTCCAGTTTTGCCATGAAAGCCACGCGCTGGGTCGGGTTTTCCGGTGCCAGCACGTCCACGCTGGTAGCGTCGCGCGTGGTGGCGACGGCACCGAAGCGGCGGTTTACCGCTTCGACGATATTGATGGCCGTCTCGAAATGCGGGTGGCGCAGATTCAGGGTGACGGAAGGCTTGGTGGCAAAGTCGCTGACAATCTCGCGCTCGATGTTGGCGCCATTGGGAATGCGGCCCGAGGTGGGCGTATTGACGGTGACGGACGAGCCGCTCTTGCCGGTGGCATTCAAACCGCCAACGACGACGTTGCCTTGCGCCAGCGCATACGTTTCATTGTCGGCTGCACGTAATTGCGTCAGCAGCAAGGTGCCACCGCGCAAGCTTTTCGCGTCGCCCAGGGACGAGACAGTGACATCGATGGCCTGGCCACGGCGGTATCCTGGTGGAAACACGGCACTGACCATGACGGTGGCGACGTTCTTGCTTTTCGCTTCGGCGCCGTCCGGCATCTTCACGCCGAATTGTTTGAGCATGTTGACCACGGACTGGCTGGAAAACTTCACCTGGGTGGTGTCGCCACTGCCGTTCAGGCCCACCACGAGGCCATAGCCGACCAGCGGGTTGTCGCGCACGCCCTCGATGCTGACCAGGTTGCGCAGCACTTGCGCAGCGCTGGCGGGCAGGGCAAAGCCGGAGAACACGGCCAGCGTGGCTGCCAGGGGCAGGACGGAGCGAAATTTCATGAGGTCACCTTAAAACGGCATCCATGGGCCGACGAAAAAGCGCGTCAGCCAGCCTGGTGTATTGGCATCGGCCAGAGTACCCTGGCCGGAATAGACGATCTGAGCATTAGCGATGCGCAAGGACGAAACCTGGTTGTTGGAATCGATGTCAGCGGCGCGCAGGTAGCCGCGCAGGCGCACGAATTCCTCGCCCTGGTTCAGGGTCAGCGTTTTTTCGCCCTGCACGCGCAGCAAACCGTTCGGCAGTACTTCCTGCACGATCACGGTGATGGCGCCGGACAGCGCATTTTGTTGCGTGCTGGTCGAGTCGCCGGCGAAGTTGCGGTCTGCCGACAGGTCGACACCCGTCTTGGGCAGAGTCTTGCCGAGGATGTTGGCCGCCTTCACGCCGACGGACGAACCCTTGTTGAACGAAGTGCCCGCTTTTTTACTCGCCTGCGTGGTCTCTTGCAGGGCCACCGTGACGACGTCGCCGACGCGGAAGGCGCGGCTATCCGAAATCAGGTCCATGCCTGCGTCAGGATTGAAGACGCCGCCGCCTACGCCGCCGCGCACCGTGCTGCGCGGCGCCACGGGCAGCGGCGTGTCGAAAAAGCTCGGCGCCACCGGCGCGACAGGCTGGCTGGCGCAACCGGCCATCAGCACCAGCAGCAAGGCCGCCGTGGCGTGCATGGCGAACTTCATCAGCGCGCCGCTTGCGCCAGGTATTGCAGCATATTGTCGGCAGCCGACAGCACCTTGGTGTTCATTTCATAGGTGCGCTGGGCAGCGATCATGTCGACCATCTCTTCGACTACCTGCACGTTCGAGCCTTCCAGCGCAAACTGTTTCAGCTTGCCCAGTGCGCCGTCGCCGGGACGGCCTTCCGTCGGCGTACCGCTCGATGCCGTTTCCTGGAACAGGTTTTCACCGAGTGCCAGCAAGCCGGTCGGGTTGACAAAGCTGGTCAGGGTGAGTTGGCCCAGCTGGGTGCCGTTGACATTGCCCGGCACGCTGGCCGTGACCACGCCATTTTCGCCGATGGTGATCGTGGCACCGTTCGGCACCGTGATCTGCGGCACTAGCGGCAAGCCTTGGGCGTTGACCATGACGCCGTTTTCATTGATGCCCAGCTGGCCGGCGCGCGTGTAGGCAGCTTCGCCATTTGGGCGCAGCACTTGCAAAAAGCCGTTGCCGGTGATGGCGACGTCGAATTCGCGGCTCGTCGTTTGCAGGCTGCCGGTGGTAAACACCTTTTGCGTGCCCACCATGTGGGTACCGTTACCCAACTGTACGCCAGAAGGCGACAGCGTGTTGTCGGCGCGCTGCGTGCCCGGTTGCTGCTCGATCTGGTAAAACAGGTCTTCAAAGACGACGCGGTCGCGCTTGAAGCCTACCGTATTGACGTTGGCCAGGTTATTCGCGATAGCTTGCAGTTTGGCATCTTGTGCCTGCACGCCGGTCTTGCTGATCCACATTGCTGGATTCATGTGTAGCTCCTAGTAATAGTTGGCGTTGGGCTTAAGCGCCCAGCAGGCGGTTGCCGGATTCCGTCATGGAATCACTGGCCTTGAATACTTTCATCTGCATCTCGAAACTGCGGTTCAGGCTCATGGTGGCAACCATTTCCTCGACGGCCGACACGTTGCTGCCTTCGAGGTGACGCTCGCGCAGGCGCACCGTCGGATCAGCCTGCAAGTCTTCGCCGCTGCGCGCCACGATCAGGCCCGCCTCGTTCTTGGTCAGCTCGCCCGCTTCGGCGTTGACCAGCTTGAGCTTGTCGACAGTCTGCATCTGCGCAGTACCCGGCACCTGGATGGAAATCGTGCCATCGACGCCGATCGACAGGCTGGTATGCTCGGGAATCGTGATGGGACCGCCTTCGCCCAGCACCGGACGGCCGTTCAGGGTCAGCGCGCCCGTTTCATCGAGGTTCATGGCGCCGGCGCGCGTGTAGGCTTCGCCGTTTTGCCACTGCACCGCGAGATAACCGTTGCCGGTGATGGCCACGTCGAGATCGCGTCCCGTTTCCTTGATGTCGCCCATGCGTGTGGCGATGGCGCTCGACTGTGTCTGCGTCATGTGACGGTCATCGTAGCCATAACCTTTTTGCAGCGGCTGGGCCGTCGACACTTCCAGGTTAGCGCGAAAGCCGCCCGTCTCGATGTTGGCCAGGTTGTTGGCGTGTACCTGCTGCGCCCGCAGGGCGCGGTCGGCCCCGCTCATGGCGGTATAAATCAGCGCATCCATTGCTCTACCCTTTGCGTATGGTCGATTACAGCGCTTGCATCAGCGATTGCAGCATCGCGTTCTCGGTCGAGATGACCTTTGAGTTCGCTTGGTAGTTACGCTGCGACGTCATCAGACCCACCAGTTCGGAGGTGATGTCGACGTTCGACTGTTCCAGCGAGCTCGTCACCAGTTTGCCGGCCATGCCTGCACCCGGACGGTCATAAATGGCGGTGCCCGATGTGGTCGAGGCGACCCAGCTAGTATCGTTAACAGCAGTCAATGCGCCTTCGTCGGGGAAGGTGGCCAGGGCAATCACGCCAATGCTTTGCTTTTGACCGTTCGTGTATTTCGCCACAACGGAGCCGTCGTCGGCCAGTTCCACGCCCGTATAGGTGCCCGAAGCATAGCCGTCGGCGCGGTCGGTCGAGGTGGTCGCTTCGCCGGCGAACTGGGTTGTGCCCGTGTAGTCGATGGCAACGGCCATCGCCGCCGCGCCCGTTGGCGTCGGCAACGCTGGTGCCGCAGACGTACCGTTGACTAATTTACCGTTCACATCGAAGGTCATGTTCGTCACCGTCGCTACATTGGCGTTGTCGAAGGTGTAATGCACGTCCACGCCCGCTGCCGTCTTGACGAAGTACTGGCCCAGCGAATGTTTGGCGCCCAGCGAATCATAGACGATCGAGGACTTGGCGCTGTTGTAGCTCAGTTCATTGTTTTTGTCGAAAGGAGGCGTTTTGACGGTCCACTCAGCCGACAGGTTGGCCGCGTACGCCAGCTTGGTCGTTGCCACGGCGGGAATCTGGCCCGTCGGGATGAGCATGTCACCCATGGTGCCCAGGGTGCTACTGCCTTTGACCGCAGCATAGCCTTGCACCAGGCGCCCGTTCGAGTCGATCAGCTTGCCGTCGCTGCTGGCCGAGAAGATGCCGACGCGGCTGTAGTTCATGGTGTTTTGCGCATCGCGGGAGACGAAATAGCCGCGCCCGTCGACGGCGGCATCGAGTGCGCGGCCCGTATTGAGCACGCCGCCATTGAGCGACATGCTTTGCGTGATCGAACCAATTTCCGTCCCCGTGGCGCGCGAACCGGCGTACATGGCCGAAAAGTTGGCGCGGCTGCTCTTGAAGCCGTAGGTGCCGGCATTGGCAATATTGTTACTGGTGCTGTTCAACTGTTGGTTGATGGATTGGATACCGGACAGGGCGATGTCGAAACTCATGTTGACTTCCTTTAATGAAGGAGGAGATTAGTGTTCAAGAAACGAAGGGGGAGCCGATCAGGCCGTCTTGCCGTTAAAGCCGGTGATCGCACCAGGGTTGACTTCGCCCAGGTTCGACACGTTCAAAATCATGTTGCCGCCGGACGACAGGCGCACGCTGTTGAGCTTGCCGGCGATGTCGACCGATGGCTTTTCGGTGCCATTGGTGCTAACGGCGATGCTGTAGGTGCCAGCAGGCAAGCCCAGGGCGACGGGATCAATGGTGAAGGGCACGTTGCCGGCCGCCTTGGCGCCCAGTTCGATCTTGTATTGCTTGTCGTCGTTGCCCTTCAGGGTCACGGTGGTCTTGGTGGTGCCGGCGGCCAGCGCAATGCTGCCGCTGACTTTGCTCTGATCGAGCTGCACAGTTTCGCTGTTGACCATCACTTCGGAGCCCACTTGCGCGCCCAAGGCCAGCACCTGCATCGATTGCAGCACGCTGGCATTGGCGCTGGTCAGCGCCGACAGGTTTTGCATCGCTTCCGTCTGCGCCTGCTGCGTCAATTGATTGACGAACTGGCTCGGGTCGGTCGGCGCGAGGGGATCTTGGTTCTTGATTTGCGCGACCAGCAATTTGGTAAACATGTCCTGGGTGGCATTGCCTTGCGACTTGACGGCATTGCTGCCGCTGTTGCTGCCGCTGGTGTTATTTGTAAAGAGATTGGTTTCCATGGATTATGCTTCACCTAATTTGAGGAGCGATTGCTGCATCGATTTGATGCGGCCCAGAACTTCGACATTGGTTTCAAACGCGCGCGAAGCCGACATCATGTCGGTCATTTCGGCTACCTGATTGACGTTGGGATAGAACACCATGCCATCGGCATTGGCCATTGGATGGCCCGGTTCATATACCTTGCGCAATGGTTCATCGCTTTGCACCACGTCGAGCACCTGTACGCGCCCGCCGGCGCCGCTGGAGCCGGGGCCATCCATGACGGCCGCAAACACGGGTTTGCGCGCGCGGTAGGTTTCACCTTCGGAACCGGCAACCGAATCGGCATTGGCCAGGTTGCTGGCGATGGTATTGAGGCGCACAGTTTGCGCTGCCATCGCCGAGCCGGCGATCTTGGAGATATCCTGGAAGCTCATGCTGATCCTTATTGTCCGGAAATGGCCTTGGCCAGACCCTTCAGTTTCATGTTGACGAAAGTGAGGCTGGTCTGGAAGTCGGTGGCATTTTGCGAGAACGCCGCCTGCTCGACGCCGATTTCGACCGTATTGCCGTCGCGGCTGGGGTGGTAGGGTACGCGGTATAAGGCACTGGCATCGTCATCGGTCGACAGCATGCCTGCCTCGTTATCCTGCAACTGCTGCAGCGCGCTGCCGAAATCCATGTCCATGGCCTGGAAGCCGGGCGTATTTTCATTCGCAATATTGGCCGCCAGCACGCGTGTACGGTCGGCACGCAGCGCCAATGCATCCGCGTGCACGCCTAGCGCATCCTTGAAATTAATCCCCATGGTCATCCTTTGTATTGAATTCGATCGTGCTTTTTGCGGTTCTGGCTAGAAAATAGGTGATGCAGAGGTAAAATTCCAGGTTGCTCATGTTGACGCATGGTAAGGTCACGTCGCTCAGTATCTTTGATTAAGGTTAGCAATGATTCATTTCAACAACATTACCGTGATACGAACGGTGCTAGGTTCTCGCATACTGATTTTGGGCCTATTTTTAGTGACCAGCCTATATAGTAGTGCAGGTCGGGCAGAATTGCCAGCCGACAATATATTTTCGCGTGTCGAGAAGTTGGCACGCGTGCAATTGGCGCAACAGGCAGCCACTGCAGGATTGCTGGAACCGCAGTTTGAAGTGGCTGTGGTGAAAAGCACACGTCTGGTGCCCGATTGCGCCACGCCTGTCGCGCTGGAAACGGCGGACAGCCGTTCGGCGCAGCGCATGCGCTTTGTGGCGGTATGTCCCGGAAGCAACGGTTGGCGGTACGAAATGTTGGCGCGCGGCAGCATTACGGCCCAGGTTGCCGTCAGCAGCGTACCCATCACGGCCAATACGCCGTTGCAGGCGGGCGACGTGACGATGGCGCGGCGCGACGTGACAATGGTGCCGGACAGTATTTCTTCCTTGTCTGGCGCTGTCGGCCTGTCGAGCCGGCGCAGCTTGCGCGCCGGTGAAGTGCTGCGTCAGGCGCAGCTCGCTGCGCCCGTGTTGATCAAGCGGGGCAGTGCGGTCAATATCGTGGCGCGCAAGGAACAGGTGGAAGTGAGCGTGGCCGGTGAAGCGATGGAGCCGGGCGCGTTGGGCGCGGTGATCCGCGTGCGCAACGCCACCAGCGGCACGGTGATACGTGCCAGGGTGGTCGATGCGGGTGTGGTGGAACCGGCCGATATTGCCGGCCGTTAATAATGATCGGTCTGAAAGATCAGTCTGCGAGCGCGGTGCGCTGCAAGCGCGCCGCCAACTGCGTCAGTTTGGCAGCGTAGTTGGGGTCGGTGGCATAGCCGCCGCGCGCCAGGCCTTGCGCGAAGGCGCCCGCGTCGGCACCCGTGTTGAGGGCGGTGCGGTAGCGTGGATTGTCGAGCAACACCTGCGCATAGTCGCGAAAAGCGCTGGCCTGGTCCGGGTAGCTGCGGAAACGCTCGGTTTTCTTCAGCGCCGTGCCACTGCCTGCCTCGTATTCGGTGGTGACATTGCTGGCCACGTCACCCTGCCATTTGCCGCCGGCCTTGATGCCGAACAGATTATTCGTGTCCGCCCCCGTGCTCTGGCGCAGCAGATGCTGGCCCCAGCCCGATTCCAGGGCGGCGTGGGCGGCGACAATTTCCGGTGCCACACCGAGGCGCGCGCCTGTTTCTTCCGTCCACGGCTTGATCGAGGCGAGAAACTGCTGCTGTACTTCGCCGATTTCGCCGCCCTGGTTGATACTGCCAAGTACATTCACGGGCTGGCTCTGTTCCAGGTAGGCACGTCCTTGCGGGCTCAGGCTGGTGGCGTTGCCGCCGCCCTGTTCGATAAAGCGGGCCACCTCGCCCTGAACTTGCTGGAACACGCTGCTGTAGCTGCCGGCGGAGCTGGTAGCGTCGGTGGCGCGCATATTGCTTTGCACGGCATGCGTTGACGTCGTCGATGACGTCGCCGTCGTGGCGCGGGTAGTCATGAAATCAGGCTGGCGCATAGGTATCTTCCTCGCCATGCAGCACGCGCTGCATGATGCTGTACTGTTGTGTCAATAAATCACTGTTGCGGGCATTCAGGCGCTTGCATTCAAGTACCATCTGCTCGAGCGCGACCCACTCGGCCTCGGCCTTGCTACGCGCTTCTTCTTGCAACAACGCAAACAATTGCGCCATATCGCCTTGCGGGCCCAAGAGGGCAGTGACCAGGCTGACGCGCTGGCGGCGGCGCGCATCGAGGGGTTCGACGGCAGCGATGACCCGGTCGGCCAGCGCGGTCAGCTCGGTGCTTTGGTGGTGCAAGGTGGCTTGAAATTGTTCTTCTAGTAATGCCTGCAGGGCGGCATAGCCGACGCTGTCGTCAGTCATGCCTTGCAGCACGCGGCGCATGGCTTCCTGACGCGTGATGCCCTTGCGTGGCGCGGTCACGACTCACCGCCGTGGAAACGCTGGATCAGGCCTGCCAGTTTCGATGGATCGAACGGCAATTCACCTTTGGCCAGCGCATCGCGCAGCATCGCCACGCGCTCGTGATCCATCTCGGGCATGGCGCGCAGGGCGGCCATGGCCGGTTGCAGCACCGCCGATTGCAAGGCCGCACCGGCCGAAGAGCCACCCATGGCGCCGGCGGCACCTGCGTTCTCGACGATTGCCTCGGCTGGCGCGATGGCGCTGCTGCTGACGGTAACGCCGCTATTGCCCGAGGATATCTTCATACGTTGCCCCTTGCCCTTAATTTGCATGCTCATCGCGCTCCTTCTTTGCGGGCAGGCCGAGTTTTTCGCGCAGGCGCTGCAAGGTTCCCGAATCCGCTTCACCCACTTGCAGCTCTTCGCCTTGCGCCTTCTGCCCGGCGATGCCGAACATGGCAGCGATGCTGTCGGCCTGGCCCCGCGTCAATATTAACAGTTCGATGCGCCGGTTGATGCCGGCGCTGGCATTTTTCACGTCCAGCGGCGCGCGGTCGGCCATGCCGACCACTTGCAGCACGCTGTCTGTACTCATGCTGCCGATCAACAATTGCGCGCGCGCCGACATGGCGCGGTTGGCCGACAGGGTCCAGTTTGAATAGCCTTCATAGCCGGTATTGGCGTATTGCAGCGAATCGGTATGGCCAACGATCAGCATCTGGTTCTCCATCTGGGCGAAGACCGGTCCCATCTGGCGCAGCAGCTTGCGGAAGCGGTCGGTCGGCACGGCGCTGCCACGCACGAACATGCCTTGCTTGTCCGTATCGTGCAGCATGACGCGCAAGCCGTAAGGCGTGATCACCGATTGCAAGTTGCTCTTCAGTCCAGCCTCCTCGCTGAGCTTGTCGAGCGCGCGTGACAGCGATAGCAAGTCTTCCGGCGACTGGTAACTGACCTTGGTCTGGTTCTGCGGCGCCGTGCCGGCCTTGCCATCCTGTGTTTGCTTGCCTTCCGTGCGTGTGTCGCCCGTGCCCTTGCGGGGCATGGGAAAACGCTCGATCAGGCTGCCGCGCGGTCCGCCTTTCTGTTCCGGCATGACGCCCTGGCCTTCGCCCTGGCGGCTGCCTGCCGACGCATCCATCATGATTTCCTTCATCGCCTGCTGCTCGCGCGCGGCCATCAGCCACAGCACCAGGAACAGCGATAGCAGGGCCAGGCAAAAGTCGGCAAACGCTACTTTCCACGCGCCGCCGTGGCCATCGTCATCATGCTTGCGACCAGCGCGCTTGATGATGGCCTGTTCATGTTTCTCATGCGGCTTTAGCACGGCGGCCTCCCCGGCCTTGGCCTTGCTCTTGTTCGGCGCCGCCTTCTTCCAGCGCATTGATCCAGCTTTCCAGCTGGGCGAAGCTCGGTTTGATATTGAGCTGCACCAGGCGTCGGCCCGAGTCGATCGCCAGCAGCGGCGGCTTGCCCGCCACATGGGTCACCAGCACGACTTTCACGCATTCCATGGTCGAGCCTTCCTCGCCCACCAGCTGTTTCATCATGTTGCACATCGGATCGAGCACGCCGTAGCAAAAGAAAATGCCGATGAAGGTACCGACCATGGCGGCGCCCACTTTTTCCGAAATTTCCGCTGCATCGGCGCCGTCGGCCACCGAGTTCATGGCCATCACGATACCGAGCACGGCGGCCAGAATGCCGAAGCCGGGCATCGCCTCGGCGATTTTGTGCAAGGATTTGGACGGTTGCAGCAGTTCGTCGTGGATGGCTTCGAGTTCCTGTTCCAGCACGCCTTCGAGTTCATGTGCGTTGATCTTGCCCATCGCCATCAAGCGGAAGTTGTCGACGATAAAAGCCAGCAGCTTCGGCTCTTCCAGTACCAGCGGGTAGCGCTGGAATAGGGCGCTTTCGCGCGGCGCCTCGACGTGTGCGTCGAGTGCCTTCAGGCCGCCAGCGGCCGTTTGCAGCAGTTCATACATCAGCAGCAGCAACTGGCGCTGGAATTCGGAGCCTTGCTTCTTGTGTGTGAAGATCTTGCGCATCTGGTGCAACATTTCTCCGAGTACATGCTTGGGGTTGCCCAGCACCAGGGCGCCGACGGCGGCGCCGATGATGATGATCAACTCGACCGGTTGCCAGATCGCGTGGACGGTGCCGCCCATCAGGGCGAAGCCTCCGAATACACACCCCATCACGATTAAGATACCGATAATTACCATGTCAACTGCCTTTCTGCGTCATTGTGCTGCGTCATTTTGATGGGTTTTGCTGAAACACTGCTGAAATTATTGCTGAAACTTAGGCGTCTTGCAGCATGGCTTTCATCTTGCCCAGTGCCGTCTTGTTGAGCTGGCAGACGCGGGCGTCGCTCAGGTCCAGCACGGCGGCAATCTCTTTGTAGCTCAGTTCGAATTCGTAATACATCTGGATCACGCGTTGCTCGCGTTCATCGAGCGCGCGCAGCGCTTGCTCCAGGCTGCGTCGCACCATCAATTGCTCTTCCGGGCTCGGTGCGCTGTCTGCCTGCCCCAGACTCTCCTGTAGTACTTCGTCAAAACTGATGATCAGCTCGGCGTTTTCCGCCAACTGGTATTCCTGGAAGGCTTCCGGCGTGAGCTTCAGGGCGGCCATGATTTCCGCTTCCAGCGGTTCGCGCCCCAGGCGCCGTGTCAGCGCGCGCACACTGTCGCGCAGGCGATGGCTTTCCTGGCGCACGGCGCGCGGGCGCCAGTCCTGGCGCCGCAGTTCATCGAGGATGGCGCCGCGGATGCGCAGGCTGGCATAGCTGCCGAAGGACTGATCCGGCACGCCGTAGCGGCGCAGTGCTTCTAACAGGCCCATCAGGCCTATTTGTTCCATGTCGTCGCGGTCGATGGCGCCCGACACCTGCGAATTGAGCTGGCGCACGATGCGCTTCACCAGAGGCGCATACGCCACCAGATGTTGTTGCTCTTCTGCAACGCTGAGCACGGCCTCGCAAGCGCTGGCGGCAGCGTACTCGCCGGCGCCATACGCTTGCTGGTATTGCTCTGCATAGGCCACGGGGTCTCCCACTAGGTCGGCTGGCGTGTTGGTTTATTCAATGATCAGCTTACCGACCATGACTTCGGTGTAGGGTTTTTCCATCTGTTCGCGTTCATAGCTAACATTGAAGGCTTTGTTGATCTGCTCGGCATATTGTTCCACCGTCATGGTCTGCGCCTTGTCCACGGGAAAGCTCGACAAGGTACTCACGGCGATTGAACGCATCAGCGGCAAGTGGTCCTTGGTCAGCTTTTCTTTTTCCTCGGTGGTGGCGATCACCAGGTCGGCCGACAGGTAATGCGTTTCGTTGTCGCCTGGCCCGCGGCGCAACATCACGATGACCTTGTCGAGCGTGAGGAACTTGCGCGCCTTCTTGCCGGTCGCCGGTGGTGGTGGGGCTTTTGCTTCGGCAACTTCGGCATGGCCGGCGACCGGTTTGGCAAAATACCACATGGCGCCGCCAGCGGCGCCGGCGGCCAGCACGGCCACGGTGACAAAGCCGGCGATCAGTTTCATTTTCATATTCATCAGGCGGTCTCTCGCTCTTGCATGGCGTAAGTGGTGCTGGAAGAAGTGCCGGACGGCGTGCCGTCGGACAGGGCGCGGCCCGGCTCGGCATCGTCCTGCTGGCGGCCCGGTTGACGCTGGCCGCGCGCATCGCCTTCGGCAAATGCCTGGGCGGCAGGGCTGCGCGGGGTGGCGCTGATGTTGACGGCCACATCGGTGTACTGACGCTGTGCCAAGTCGCTGCGCATGTTTTCGCCGATGCCTTGCAACTGGCGCAACACTTCCGAGTTCGACGCCGTGACGTTCACTTGCAGTGCGCCGGCGCTGTGGCGGATGGAAATTTCGATCCGCCCCAACATCGGCGGATCGAGGCGGATCGTCGCGTGTTCGCTGTTGCGGCCGATCTGCGTCTGCAGGCGTTCGCCCAGCGCTTCGCGCAGCGGTTCTTGCCATTGCTGAGCAGGGCCGTTGAGTTTGATGCTATCGCCGGCCGTGGCTGGCGTGGCCGTATTGCTCACCACGCCCGTCAAGCCCAGGTTGGGCGCGGGTGGTGGCGTGGCTTGGCCACGTTCGCCTTCGCGCGCGGCAACGCCAGGGGCGGCCAATGATGTCGCCGGCACGCTTTGTTGCAGCAGCGATTCGAAAGGCTGTGCCGGGGCGCTGGCTTTGGATGTTGTTGCCGGGTTGGCGGCGACCAAAGGCTCGCGCATGTCGCTCCCTGCCGCTTGTGCCGTTGCCTGGGCGGTAAGCGTGATGGCCGCCGCATGCACGCTGATGTTCAGTGCCGGGTTGGCCTGCGCCGCATTCGCCTGCACTTGAGTTTGCACATGAGTTTGCACTTGCGACAGCGCGCCGACGCTTGCCTGTGTTGCTGCGTCCGTCGGTGGCAGCAGCGTCACGGGCAAACCCAAGACCGGGGCGGCCATGGCTGGCAGGGCGCTGTCGGCCTGGCTATCGGCATCATTGGACGGCTCAGCTACAGGCGCAGCTGCCGTATCGGCTTCGGCCGATGCTTCGCCTGTGCCATCGAGCACCTGCGCAAACAGCGCCAGGGCGGCAGGCACGGCGTCATTTGCGGCGGCTGCCACACTGCTGCCATAGCCTGGCGTACCGGGCAAAGTGTTCGTTAGTGCCGGCGCTGGCGCCGATGCCGGTGCCGCATTGGCCCTCGGCGCCGCCGCGGCCGGTGCTATGTTGAAGTTCATGATCATGCTTGATACCCTTCAGAGTCGTATTCGCCGAGTGCGGCGTAGGCGACCCAACCTTCCTTATTTGCCTGTAATGCACCCAAGTGTAAGCCCAGGCGTTCTTTTTCCTCAGAGCAAATTTTAACCGCTTGCGCGTGAATTTTGCGCAATTGCAACAATTCTGTTTGTTCCAGCGCAGTCCATGCGCCACGTTCGGCCATGAGCGGGATGTTTCTCGCCAGACTGTCCGAAAGTTTTTCCATCGCATCCCAGTCCGGCTGCGCGATAGCCGCGCTCAATTGCCGGCTTAACTGCTGCAGCGCGGCGCGCCTAGGCATTGTTGGCCTGGACGCCTATCCAGCCGCGCTTGATAGTCGTCATCAAGGTTGTCACTTCATCGATCAGGGTAGGGTCCAGCTTGATGCCAGCCGTGTACAGGCGCGCCACACAGTAGTCGTACAGACGCGCCAGGTTGACCACCACTTCGCCGCCATTGTCGAAATCGAGTGAGCTCGACAAACCGTTGATGATCTGTGTGCACTTGTCCAGGCTGATTGCCTTCTGTTCGTAGCGCTTGCCCACGATGTGCCCGCGCGCGCGCGCCAGTTCTTCCAGCAAGCCGTCCGTCAGCACCAGCACCAGCTCGACCGGTGTAGCGCGGGCGGTCTGGGCATCGAGGTTGACGGCGTGGTAGTTGCCGTAAGCTTCATTGTTCAACATTATTATCTTCTCGCTATGTTAACGGTGGCGGCGCGGCAGGCACGTTCGCCTTAGGATTTGTTGTTACTAAACATGGCATCGAACATGTTCGAATTCCGGGTCATTTGTTCCTGCAATACTTGCAGGCGCGAAAATTGATCAAGGAAACGCTTGTATGCCGTGTCATATTGGGCGGTGATGCGTTCACCGCTCTTGGTCAGGCTTTTCTGCAGCTTGTCCGTGGCTGCCTGACGCTGGACGATCTGGCCTTTGGTGACATTGCTCCACTGGTTCAGCATCTTGTCGAGGCCGCCGAGCACGCCGGTAGGGGCCGACAGGCTGTTGTTGCCGAACAGTTTGTCCAGGCCGGCAGGATTGTCGGCCAGCTTGGCCGTCAGCTTGGCCGTATTCAGGCTGATGCTGCCGTCGCGCTGGGCGGTAATGCCATACGCTACCAGCGACACGCCATCGACGTTCAGGCGCAAGGCATCACCCATGCTCGAGCGCAGGGCGTTCAGGCCGGAATCGTGGGCAAAGATGCCAGCGGCGATGTTTTTCTCCGGGTTGCCGGGACTCGCCAAGCCATCGATCACGTTTTTCAGCTTGTTGTAGGCGTCGACGAAGGCTTGCACATTGGCAATCGTGCCGGCGCTGTCACTGCCGACGGTCACGGTAAGTGGGCTCTCGCCTGTCGTCATGGCCTTGCTGAACGTCATTTTCACGTCCGGCACGTTGGTGAAGGTATTCGATGCCTGCTCGATTTTGGTGCCAGTGCCCTGGGCGCCCAGCCAGACGACAGCATCCTTGGGCGCAACGAGGGTTTTTACGTCGCTTTGCAGCGCTGTCTGCAGCGCCGGATTGGTCACGCTGGCGGTGGTGATCGAGACGGCATTGGCGATACCGGTGAGATTGGATGTCAGCACCAGTTGCGCCTGGTTGCCGACATTGATGACCGATGCGGTGACGCGTGCATTATTCTTGCTGTCGCCATTGATGGCGGCAGCGATTTCCTGCGGCGTCAGGAAGGCGTCGCCATCCTTGTTGGCGGCCGTCAAGTCGATATTGAATGCGTTGTCGGCGGTAATAGCAGCTGAGGGATCGCCGATGCGCAGGGTCATGCTGCCGCCGCTGGCCGGTATCGTGCTGCTCAAGCCGCCATACGAGGTCTGGCTGGCAGAGGCCAGTTGCTCGACAAAGAAGGCGTAGCTGCCCGGCGCCGCCTTGATGCCGGCCGTAGCTGAGCCATACGCGGTGTTGCTGAAAGTCGCAGCCTGCTTCAGCACGGATTTGTTGCCTGTCATGACCGACATGGCGCTCTGGAAGGTCGAGATGGCCGACTTCAGGTTGCCCAGCGCCGTACTGGTGTAGTTGGCCTGCGTAGTCTGAGCGGCCAGCGTCGATTTTTGCGCCGCCACTGATTTGGCAGCCAGTTTTTCCGCTGTGCCGATTGGATCGTATTGCGGTGAGGTAATTACGCTTGCCATGCCAGACTCCTAAATAAGGGGATATACCGGTACAAGGCGACCCCCATTCCCGTTTCGTGAAGTTTTCCTGAAAGAAACTTACACAAACTTCATTTTACCTGCCCTCGGAACCAGAACTGCGTCGCCAGTTCGTCTTGCCGCTTGCCATCGACTCGTTGTTGCTCATTTGCAACATGTTTTTGTTTTTGTGTCAGCACCTGGTCTAGCACCTCGCGTTTGGCCCAGGCTGTGTTGAGGGCGCGCTGCGAGACGGCCATGTTGGCCTCGTGCAAGTGCAGATCGGTACGGTGCTGGTCGGCCATTTGCATGACCGCCTGCTTGAAATTGCCGCAGTTGACGGACAGCGCCAGGGGCAGGGCGCCGCTGGGGCCGCTATCCGTGCACAGACCAGTGAGCCGCTCCAGGTTTTTCTGGTAGCGCTCGCGCACGGCCGTCTGCGCCGCCATTTCGCCTTGCAGCCGTTCCACTTCCGTGCTGCGCAAGCCGACCAGAGTGGTCAGGTTGCGGATGGTATGCGCGTCGCTCACGTGTGCTCCTAGGCCATGATCTGTTCAAGTTGGGCTATGCACGGCCCCATCGGCGCAGCTTCCTTGATGCCCTGGCACAGGAAGGCTTCGATGGGTGGGTGCAGTTGCACTGCGCGGTCGGTGATCGGGTCGGCACCGGGCACGTAGGCACCGAGCGGGATCAGGTCGCGCACGCGCGCATGGCGCGCCATCGACGCTTTCAGCGCGCGTGCCGCTTGCATATGTTCGGGGGTGATCACCTGCGTCATGCAGCGGCTGATCGAGGCGGCGATGTCGATCGCAGGGTAGTGGCCGCGCTCGGCCAGTTCGCGCGTGAGCACGATGTGACCGTCGAGAATCGCACGCGCCGTGTCGACCACCGGGTCTTGCTGGTCGTCACCCTCGGCCAGCACCGTGTAGATGGCGCTCATGCTGCCTTCCGGGTGGGCGCCATTGCCGGCACTTTCCACCAGTTGCGGCAGGTTCGAAAAGACGGACGGCGGATAGCCGCGCGTGGCCGGCGGCTCGCCCAGGGCCAGGGCCACTTCGCGCAAGGCCATCGCATAGCGCGTCAGCGAGTCGACCAGCAGAAGTACATGCTTGCCCTGGTCGCGGTAATGCGCGGCAATTGAATGGCACAGTTCGGTGGCCATGATGCGCATCAACGGTGATTCGTCTGCCGGTGCGATCACCAGCACGGCTTTTTTCAAGCCTTCGGCGCCGAGCGACTTTTCGACAAATTCGCGCACTTCGCGGCCCCGTTCGCCGATCAGGCCAACGACGACGACATCGGCCACGGTCTGGCGCGTGATCAGGCCCAGCAGCACGCTTTTCCCCACGCCGGAACCGGCCATCAATCCCACGCGCTGTCCCTTGCCCAGGGTCAGCATGCTGTTGATCGCCCGTACGCCCACGTCCAGCGGTTCGATCACCGGTTGTTTTTTCAGGGGATTGATTTTCGGCGGCGTCACTTCCAGGATGTGCTCGCCACCGAGGCGGCCCAGGTCATCGATCGGTTCGCCCAGGCCATTGACCATGCGGCCCAGCCATGACGGGCCGATCTGCAGGCTCGCCTTGTCGGGCAAGGGCAACACTCGGGCGCCCGTGGTCAGGCCCGTGGCCTTCTTGAACGGCATCAGGTAGGACAGTTTTTCGCGGAAACCGACGACTTGTGCATCGAGCCACTCGCCGCTCACAGTTTCAATTTGACAACGCTGGCCCGTATGCAGGCGGCAGCCGGCGCTTTCCAGCAGCAAGCCGGAAGCGCCGACCAGACGGCCGGTGGGTGTCGCGACCGGGATATCGCCGATCTCGAAGCTGCGCAGCGTGTCGGCGATCATGCAGGCGCGCCCTGGTCCGCGTGTTCGGCGGCCAGCGCCAGATGGCTGCTCACCTGTTCCATACAGGCCGCGAGGCGCTGGTGGCAACCGGCGTCGACTTCATTGTCGCCGGCCTTGATGCGGCATTCGCCTGCGTCGAGGCGGGCGTCGGCGATCAGGTTCCAGCGCTTGGCGCGCTTCGGATCGAGTTCGCTGATGCGTTTGAGTTCTTCCGGATTGAGGAAGACATCGATTTCTTCGCGCGTCGGCGGCATCGAGGCCAGGGTCTCGTCGACCAGGGCCAGCAATTGCACCGGTTGCAGCGCCAGTTCGGCGCGGATCACCTGGCGCGCCACCTTGGCCACCAGGTCGACTACTTCCTTGCGCTGCGCTTCGCGGTAATCGGCGCGCACTTTTTTCAGGTCGCGCAAGATAGCGTCGACGGGGCGCGCCAGGCGATCCAGCGCCACCAGGGTTTCATTGCGGCCTTCTTCGCGGCCCTGCACCATGCCATCGCTGCGCCCGGAGTCGTAGCCGTCTTGCTGGCCTTGTACCAGGCCCACTTCATAGCCGTCGCGCTGGCCCTGCTCGAAACCTTCCGAGACGGACGCCTGCCATTGACCATCGGTATCGTCGCTGGCGGCGCGCTGGCCGGCGGCGATGAATTGCGACAGGGGCGGGAAACGATACGAGCGAAAGTGTTTCATTCGATCACCGCTTCAGCAAACAGTTGCACTTCAATCTCACCCGCATCGGCGAGGCCCTTGACGGTGGCCATGATTTCCTGGCGCGTCTGTTCAATACGGCTCATCGGCACAGGCCCGGAGCGGCGCATCATGTCTTCGAAGCTTTGTGCCTGGCGACGCGGCATGGTTTTCAGTATGGCGTCGCGGATCGACGGCTCGGCGCCCTTCAGGGCGATGGCCCACTGCTCCATCGGCACGTCTTCCAGGATGCGCGTGAGCGTGGCATCGCTTTGCGTGGCCAGGATCAGGAAGTCGTACATGCTCAGTTCGATTTCCGAGACCACGTCCGGGTCGTGCGCGCGCAGCAGTTCGACCAGCGCGGCGCGGTTGCCCGGCATGCGGTTGAGGATCTCGGCGGCCTGGCGTATGCCTTCCACGCTGGTGCTTTGCGTGTCGAGCGTGCCCAGGCAGCGGCCCACCAATTCGTCGAGCTCGACCAGCAGATCGCGGTCGATCTCGTCTAAGCGCGCCAGGTTCAACAACACCAGGTCGCGCCCTTCGACGGGCAAGGCGTCGAGGATCTGGCCCGCCAGCGCGGGCGGCAAAAAGGCCAGGAACACGGCTTGCATCTGCACATGCTCGTTGACGATGTATTCGGCCAGCCATTTCGGCGAGGCCCACTGCAGGCGCGCCATTTTCGGACGGATGGCGTCGCCATAAATATTGTTCAGCACGCTATTGGCGATATCGCTGCCCAGCGCCATGTCCAGCGAGCGCTTCAGGTAGCTGCGCGAAGCGCCGTGCACGCCGCTTTGCTGGCGATAGTCGTCGAAGAAGGTCTGCATGGCCGTTTTCACCGACTCAACCTTGATGCCACTCATGCGCGACATCACTTGCGTCACTTCCAGCAACTCTTCGCGCGACAGGCAGCGCAGCACATTCGCTGCCTGCTCCTCGCCTATGCTGAGCAGGACGATGGCGGCTTGTTCCACGGGATTGAGGCCGACGTTTTCGTCCTCAGCATCATCGGGGGAATTATTGTTGTTGAGTTCGGCCATTTTTCTGCATCCATTGTTTGACGACTTCGGCGACACGCTCGGGCTCTTTTTCAGCCAGCACTTTCAGGTGGTCGACCATCACGTCAACCGCCGAGCCTGGGGGGGGCAAGTTATAGTTTTCCAGCAGGGGCACGACAGGCATGGTGCCGCCGCCAGCGGCGCCTTCTAGCGCCAGTGGGTTGCCATTGGCGCCCAGGGCTGGCGCGCCTGCAGCGGCTGCGCCATTCGCGCCGGCCGCGCTGCTGCCGGCCAGTGCCATGGCAGGGTCGAGCTGTTTCAGTGTCGGCGGCGCCAGGCGCGTGGTCAGCAAACGCATCAGCGGACGCAGGATCAGGAAGTAAGCGAGTACGGCGCCCAGCGCATACAGCAGCCAGCTGCTGAAGTCGACGACGGTGTCGCGCTCTTCCCACCATTGCGCCACGGGTGGTTTGGCAGGGAAGGCCAGCGCCGTCAGGCTGAGGCTATCGCCGCGCTGGGTGTTGATGCCCAGGCCGCTGTTGAGCATTTTTTCAATATTGCCCAGTTCGGCAGGGGTCCAGCCCGTTTTTGGATTCGGTGCGGCGGCGCTGTTGAGGACAACTGCGACGCTGAGTTTTTCCAGGCGGCCACGGCTGCGCTTGATCTGCGTGATGCTGCGGTCATAGGCGTACTGGCGCGTGGTGGCGTTCTTGCGGGCCGTACCATCGTCCGACGGCTTCGGTGCGCCATCGGCCGGCGCGGCGGCGCCCGCTGGTGCCGGCACGGCGGCCGCTGGCGGACGGTTCGACAGGCTGCCGGGAATGCCAGCCACGGTGCGGTTGCGTTCCTGCTCTTCACGCATCGCTTCGCTGGTGACTTTCGGGGCTTCGCCGTATTTTTCCAGCGTTTCGTCGACACGGTCGTTGTTCACTGAAGCCGTTACGCTGAGCTTGAAGTTGTCTTCGCCGATAACGGGGCCGAGCAGGCCGGAGACGTTGCGGCGGATTTCATCCTGGAACCGTTTCGCGCCTTCATTGCCGGCGGCCGAGGCATCGAAGCCGTCCGTCAGGTCGACGTGCGAGGACAACAGGTTGCCGCCCTGGTCGACCAGGCTCACGCGCGTAGGTGCCAGGCTGGCAACGCTGCCGGCGACCATGTTGATGATGGCGGCGATCTGTTCCGGCGCCAGGGTGCGCCCCGGCTTTAGTGCCAGCACCACCGAAGCCGATGATTTGTCGCCATCGCTGGCGACGAACGAGGTTGACTTGGCAATCGACAGATGCACGCGCGCCGAGGCGATCGCGTCCATCGTCATGATGCTTTGCGCCAATTCGCCCTCCAGGCCGCGGCGGAAGCGCACGTCCTGCACGAATTGCGATACGCCCAGCGGATCATTTTTGTCCATCAGTTCCAGGCCCGCCGGCAGTTGCGCCGTCACGCCCTTCGCAGCGAGCAACATGCGCACCTTGCCCAGCATGGCATCGGGCACCAGCACTTGGCCACTGTCCGGATGCACGCGGTAGGGGATGTGCTCGGCGTCCAGCGTGGCCATCATGTCCGTTACGGCCACTTTTTCGCGCGCGCCAAACACCGGCTTGTAGTTGGCCTGGTCGCGCCAGGCATACATGGTGACCATGGCGGTGATGCCGATGGCCAGCACGACGATGGGAAGCAGGTTTTTCAGCAAGGCGGGCGGGATGGCAGGCTGGGCACCAAGGCGCCAGCGCGCAAATGCGGACTTCATGGGGGTAATCACTTGGGTAACTTTCGCTGGGAGGCTGGGCGTGGATCAGGACGTAAAGATTACAGAGGCAGTTTGATGAGTTCGTCGACCGCGCCCATGACCTTGTTGCGCACTTGCATCAACATGGAAAAGGACAGGCTTGCTTCCTGGCTGGCCAGCATGGCGCCGACCATGTCGTCGCTCTTGCCACTGTCGACGTCGCTCATTTTCTGTGCGGCCATGCGGTCGTCGCCATTGACCTTGCCGATGGCGTCTTTCATGCTTTGCGCAAATGAAAAGCCCGATTCTTGCGCTGTGCCGAACTGCGCGGCCGGTGCGATGCTGGCGCCCAAGGCGTGCGCGTCATTGCTCAGTGCTGCCAGATCGGCCTTGATCAGACCTGCGAGTTGGTTGCTCATGTTGCCCTCTACTTTCAATATGCGGTGACGTATCAATCAGAATTACTGGTATTGCCAATCCGGCACAAGCGCATGTGAATGCCTTCCTGTCCGCCGCGATGCGCAAGGCCCATCAGTCTTATTAGTTGCAACACCATCCGCTCAAGCAGATTTAAACAGCAGATTCAAACAGCAGATTCAAGCAAATTCAGCAAACCCACGCCGAGTGAGTTACGTGACCATGACAACTATTGGTTATCTGATAAAAAGTTTCTGCTGGTCGCAAATAGCGTATGAAGACTGCCAAAAAAACCGGAATCAGGTAAGCGCAATGGCGTTCTGAAAATTTATATATTGTCGCTCCCAGCTTACCTCGGGGCAACTATAAAGTAAAGAGAGGATTGGTTTAAAAATATTGATATATGGCAATATTTGGCTTTTTCATGTATTGTTCAGCACTATAGTCATCTAGCATGCGATATAGTGCGCAAACGTTTGCTTGCGGACTTGCCGGCAAGGCCAAGATGATGCTGGTTTTAATTTCGGGCGATCCGTATAATTTGTCCTGCTACCGCAATACGACATGACCTTCATGATAACCACTAAGACAGATCAAACTGTGCGCCATCAAGTCCTCGATTCCTGTCTGCTCGGACGTCCTGTCCATTTGCTGCACGTATTCGGCGCCCAGCTGCGCGACGACCTGGCCGTGGTCCTGCGCCAGCCGACGAGCCGTCGCTACTGGGGTAATTTCCAGATCGACGGCGTGACCTTGTCGCGCGTGGAAGACGAAGACGGCGTCAATCGCTGGCTGAGTTTTTCCACGCCGGCCCGTCAGGCGGGCTTTACGCTGGAACGCCAAATACTGCTGAGCGTGCTTAATTACCGCTACAGTAGCGCCAGCGCCAAGGGCGTGCTGCCCGATCCTGCGCAAGTGCGCGTGACGGCAACGGAAGAGCGCCTTGCTGTGGTGCTGGGACAACAGTTGATAAACAGTTTGTTCGCGCGCGTTCACAAAAACCTGCAAACGCTGGGTAAAGATAGTGACATCGACACCACTGCCGAGGTCGCCGTGCAGTCGGGCGTGCACCCTTCGCGCGGCAGCTGGATCGCCACCGTTGCGCTCAGCGACCCCGCAGCCGGGCAGAGTGGCCACTTCTGGTTCTCGCTGGACAAGCATCTGATGGCCGATGTGCTGCGCGGCCTGCTGCCCGAGCGCGCGCAGGCCAAGAAAGCATTGCGTGGCAGCGTGCGTCCACTCGCCTCGCGCCTGCAAGTGACCCTGGAAGGCCGGCTGGTCAGCAAGCAGGTGCAGTTGGGTGCCTTGTTCGACCTGCGCGTGGGCGATGTGATTCCCGTCAGCCTGAGTCGTACCGACGTCATGCTCGACGATTCCCGTTTATTTACAGCGGCTGTTTCCGAACACAAGGGCAAGCTCTGTTTAACCTCATTTGAAGATGTCGAATAATATGAATATGACCGATACCAACCAGAGCGAAACCTTGCTGGAAGACCTCGGCGATGACATGATCATTGACCAGGGCGACATGTCCGACGTGGCCAGCCCCCGCGCGCGGCGCGACATTCCGCAGATGATGCGCAAGATTCCCGTCACCCTGACCCTGGAAGTAGGCTCGGCCCGCATTTCGCTGGAAGAATTGATGGCCATCGGCCCGGACAGCGTGATTGAACTTGACATGCTGGCCGGCGAACCGCTGGTGATCAAGGTCAACGGCACGCCGATTGGCCGTGCCGAAGTGGTGGTTGCTGGCGAGAACTATGGCCTGAAAGTCATCGACCTCGACGGCCTCAATCTCGACCTGATGACAGCATGAAGCTGGCGCTACCCGGTTTGAGTCCGCGCCACCGCGCGTTCGCTGCCGCGCTGGCTGTTCCGCTTCTGATGCTGTGCTGTAGCGCCGCCGTGGCGCAGGATTTGCTGTCTGGCGTGGTGCCGGGCGCAAAGACCGACTTGTCGGTGAAGATGCAGATTCTCGTCGTCATGACCTTGCTCGGGCTGCTGCCCGTGATGGTCATGATGATGACCAGCTTTACCCGCTTCGTCATCGTGCTGTCCCTGCTGCGCCAAGCGCTGGGCCTGCAGCAGGGTTTGCCCAATCGCATCGTTACGGGTATCGCCCTGATTCTCACCTTGCTGGTGATGCGCCCGATCGGCGACCAAGTGTGGAAGGACGCGTTCGTGCCGTATGACCGCGATCAGATCGGCATGCAGGAAGCGCTGAAGATCGCCGAAGTGCCTATTTCGCGCTTTATGCTGGCGCAGACCAGCAAGGCCGCGCTGGCGCAGATCGCCCATCTGGCAGGCGAGCCTTCAAGCACGCGCCCGCAAGATCACAGTTTCACGGTCAAATTGGCGGCGTTTGTGTTATCCGAACTGAAGACGGCGTTCCAGATTGGCTGCATGCTGTTCATACCGTTCCTCATCATCGACCTGGTGGTGGCGTCGGTACTCATGGCGATGGGCATGATGATGCTCTCGCCACTGGTCATTTCGCTGCCGTTCAAGTTGCTGCTGTTCGTACTGGTCGACGGCTGGACCCTGACCGTCAATACTTTAGTTACCAGCATACAGGGCTATTGACCAATGTTTACGCCTGAAGTCGCCGTCGACCTGATCATCGAAGCGCTGCATATCGTCATGCTGCTGGCGGTCGTCCTGGTGGTGCCAGGGTTGCTGATGGGCCTTCTGGTCGCGCTGGTGCAGGCGGCCACGTCGATCAATGAGCAAACCATGAGCTTCCTGCCGCGCCTGCTGGTCACCTTGCTGGCGCTGATCCTGGCCGGACGCTGGATGGCTGCTTACCTGATGGATTATTGTGTATCCATTTTTCAGCGCGCGGCCACCCTGGTCGGATAGCCTGGCGCGCCCATGGATCAGATTTTCAATCAGGTGCTGCCTTTTTTGCTGGCCGTGTGGTGGCCGTTTTGCCGCATCCTGGCCATGCTCAGCGCCTCGCCCGTGATCGGCGACGCCATGGTGCCGGCGCCTGTACGTGTGCTGCTGTCGCTGGTGCTGGCGATTCTGATGTTGCCTGTGATGCAGGCGTCGGGCATCTCGCAGGACTTGCTGAAAATCGATCCGTTTTCCCTGTACGCCGTCGTCGCCACCCTGGAGCAGGCCATTGTCGGCTTTGTGCTGGGCCTGGCCTTCCATTTTTCCATGTCGGTCATGTCGGTGCTCGGTTACCTGGTGTCTAGCCAGGTGGGCTTTTCCATGGCTGTCATGAACGACCCGCTTAACGGCACTTCGTCGGACGTGATTACGGGCTTACTCACCATCATGTGCATGATCGTGTTTTTTGCCATCGACGGCCATCTGGTGCTGGCGGGCGTGATCGGCGCCAGTTTCAAGGCCTGGCCCGTGGGGCAGGGCTACGGCCCGCTGCTGTTGCAGACGGTGGCCTATAACGTGGCGTGGATCTTTGCCGCCGCCATGCTGCTGGCCTTGCCCATCGTCTTTTCCACCATGGTGGTGCAACTGGGTTTTGGCTTCCTGAACCGCGTGGCGCCGTCGCTGAACTTGTTTTCGCTGGGTTTTTCCATGATTACGATATTCGGCCTGCTGATGCTGGCGCAGATTGTGCGCTTTGTCCCGGAGCACTATATCGCCATGACCAATCGCGTGCTCGATATGATCACCGAACAGATGCGGGTGGCCCATGGATAGCGTGCGGAAAGGGGTGGCCCATGGCGGATAACAGCAGCGGCGACAAGACCGAAAAGGCGTCACAGCAAAAGCTGAAGAAATCGCGCCAGGAAGGGCAGGTGGTGCGTTCGCGCGACCTGTCGACGGCGCTGGGCATCCTCATCAGCATGAAGGTCTTCATTTATCTGCTGCCCAGCTATCTGCTGAGCTTTCGCGAGCTGTTCGCCATGGCCTTTATGCCGCTCGACAGCAAGGGCGCGCTGGAAAATGCCATGTCGATGGCGTTTACCACCTCGGTGGGCTTGCTCATCAAGATGATTGTGCCGCTGTTTTGCGTACCCTTGTTCGTGGTGCTCGGTTCGCTGGTGCCGGGCGGCTGGGTCATCAGCACGAAGAACTGGATGCCGAAGATGGAACGCCTGAGCCCGGCCAAGAACCTGGGCCGCCTGTTCGCGCCCAAGCACGGTTTTGAATTCGGCTTGTCCATCGCCAAGGCCGCCGTACTGGGCATGGTGCTGGTGCATGTGAGTCGTTCCAGCCTGACGCAGTACGTGGACTTGCAGCACAGGCCACTGCAGCAAGCCATGCTCGATGGTTCCGCGCTGATGCTCGACGGCTTGATGGCGCTCATTTCCGTCTTCGTTCTGTTCGCCATCATCGACGTGCCGGCGCAGGCTTTTTTCTTTGCCCGCAACCAGCGCATGAGTAAGCAAGATGTCAAGGAAGAGCACAAGAGCAGCGAAGGGCGGCCCGAAGTGCGCCAGCGCATCCGCCAGTTGCAGCAGCAGATCGGCCGGCGCAGCGTGCGCAAGACCGTGCCCGATGCCGACGTGGTGATCGTCAATCCCGAGCATTACGCCGTTGCACTGAAGTATGACCAAGACCGCGCCGAGGCACCGTTTGTCGTTGCCAAGGGCGTTGACGAGATGGCGCTGTATATCCGCCAAGTGGCGAAGGAACATCATGTCGAGACGCTGGAGTTGCCGCCGCTGGCGCGCGCCATCTACAACACCAGCCAGGTGCAGCAACAGATTCCCGTGCAGCTATATCAGGCCGTGTCGCAGGTGCTCAATTACATACTGCAGCTGAAAGCATTCCGTACTGGGCAGCGTGCCGCCCAGCCCCCATTTCCCACCGAGGTGGTCGTGCCATCTCATTTGAGCGAGGTAGTACCTTCATGAATTTCCTGAACCGCGTGGTTGCCGAAATGCGCCGCCACAAGTTCGCCACGCCGCTGTTCTTGCTGGTGATCCTGGCGATGATCATCCTGCCGCTGCCGCCGGTGCTGCTCGATATCTTGTTCACTTTCAATATCGTACTGGCTCTGATCGTCATCCTGGTCAGCGTGTCGGCCAAGCGGCCGCTCGATTTCTCCGTCTTCCCGACGGTGATCCTGGCCACCACCATGCTCAGGCTGACCTTGAACGTGGCGTCCACGCGCGTGGTGTTGCTGCACGGCCATACGGGGGCGGACGCGGCCGGTAAGGTGATCGAGGCCTTCGGTAACGTGGTGATCGGTGGTAACTTCGTCGTCGGTATCGTGGTCTTCGTGATCTTGATGATTATCAACTTTGCCGTCGTCACCAAGGGTGCCGAGCGCATCTCGGAAGTGTCCGCGCGCTTTACCCTCGATGCCTTGCCAGGCAAGCAGATGGCCATCGACGCCGACCTGAACGCCGGCTTGATCAATCAGGAAAAAGCCCAGATCCGCCGCAAGGACGTCGCCGCCGAAGCCGATTTCTACGGTGCCATGGACGGCGCGTCGAAGTTCGTACGCGGCGACGCGGTCGCCAGTATTTTGATTTTGATCATCAATATGGTGGGCGGCGTGGCCATCGGTTCGCTGATGCACGATCTGTCGTTTGGCGATGCTTTCCGTCAATATGCGCTGCTGACCATCGGTGATGGCCTGGTAGCCCAGATTCCGGCGCTGTTGCTGTCGGCTGCGGCTGCCATCCTGGTGACCCGCATCAGCGATTCGGGCGACTTCGAACAGCAGGTGGCGGGCCAGGTACTGACTTCGCCAACGGTGATCTACAGCGCGTCGGGCATGATGGTGGCGCTGGCCTTGATCCCGGGTATGCCATGGTTCATGTTCATGACCTTTGCCGGTGTGCTGGCCTTCGTGGCCTGGCGCCTGACCAAGCGCGTGAAGGCGCCCGATGTGGCCGGTTTGGCGGCCATCGAGGCGGCCTTGCGCGATGACAGGCCCGCCGAACTGGAGTGGCAGCAATTACCCGCCGTGCAACCGCTGATGGTGATGCTCGGTTATAAATTGGTGGGCATGGTGGATAAAACCCAGGGTGAGCCGTTGAACAAGCGCGTCAAGGGCGTGCGCCAGAGCCTGTCCGAAGCGATGGGCTTGCTGCTGCCCAATATCGGCGTGCGCGATGACCTGGCCCTGAAGCCGTCGCAGTATGCGATCGTGCTGTCGGGCACCGTGGTGGCGCAGGCGGAAGTGCAGGCCGACCGCCTGATGGCGATCCCGTCGCCGAATGTGTATGGCCAGCTCGATGGCATTCCCGGCATCGAGCCGGCCTACGGCATGCCAGTTACCTGGATTGAACCGGGTGAAAAGGCGCATGCGCTGGGCCTCGGTTACCAGGTCATCGAGGCGCCCAGCGTGATCGCCACGCACTTGTCGAAAATGCTGCGCGAATACTTGCCAGAACTGTTCCGCCACGAAGACGTTTCTAACATGATGGAGCGGCTGACGGCCATGTCGCCCAAGCTGGCCGGCGCGCTCGACAAGGCCCTTACGCACACGCAAATGCTGCGCGTGTTTCGCGTCTTGCTGGCAGAGAACGTGTCACTCAAGGATATCGTGCCGATTGCCACCACCTTGCTCGACAGTTCGGAAACCACCAAGGACCCGATCTTGCTGGCGGCCGAAGTGCGCTGCGCGCTGCGGCGCCAGATCGTCAGCGCCCTGTTTGGCCAGAAGATGGAAATGCAGGCGTTTAACCTCGGTGGCGAACTGGAAAATATGCTGCTCGGTTCGCTGAACCAGGCGCGCCAGTCGGGCAAGGTAACGCTGGATAATTACCCGATCGACCCGCATCTGCTGTCGCAATTGCAGGTCAATATGCCGGTGGCGCGCGAGCAGATGAAACAGCAAGGCACGCCGCCGCTGCTGCTGGTGCTGCCGCAGATCCGTCCACTGCTGGCCCGCTATGCGCGCCTGTTCGCGCCTGGCCTGCACGTGTTGTCGTATAACGAAATCCCGGAAAACCGCGAAGTGAGCATCATCGGTACGGTGGGATAAAAAGAAAAACGGCGCATGCGCCGTTTTTTTATGCAGCCATCAATTGTGCTCGTCGATGGGCGGCAGCAGTGCATGCTCGCTGCCATCGGCTAGCAGCAGCACGTTGCTGGCTTGCGTCAGGTCTTCCTCGTCGCCATAGTCATAACCGAGCGGCGCTGCCACTTCTTTCGAGGCGACGATGGTTTCCTCTTGCTCTTGCTCTTGCTCTTGCTCCTCGGCCGCTGAGGGGGAGGGCGCATCGGGATTGGCCGCCGCTTCCGCCGGTGGCAGCGTCAACAGCAGCGCGACCTCGGCCATGGCGCGAAACAGGGCCAGTGACAGCGAGGCGGCGCCCGCTTGCATCGGGTAATTGCCATGCACGCGTTGCGCGTGCAGCTGGCGGTTCAGGCGGCAGCGCAGCACGCGCAGACCCGCACGCCGCACGGCGTCGGCGATCTCTGGCAAGGCCAGGCGCAAATGGCGCAAGGCGCTGTCTTCATCGGCCGCCAGTTCCAGCAGTACACCATCGCCGGCCGCTTCCATCTGGATGACCACCCGGCCTATGCCCACAATCAGCAGTTCGACGCGCAGCGCCACCTTGCCGCGCCGCTTCAGGGGCGCATCTTCGTCCTCGTCGCTGGCCAGCACGCGCAGCAGCAGGCGTTGGCCGCCCCAGCCATACACGGCGAAGCGCCATGCTTCGCTATCGACCATCAGTGGTGGACGGGCGCCTTCGCGCAGCAGGGCCGGCTGCTGTTCGGCCATGAACAGATTGCCCGGCACGTGCTGGCCACGCGCCTGTTCTTGCAGGGCCGCATATTGCTCGCCGTACGTTTTGACCATCACGCGCCACGAGGCGGCCAGCTGCGCCGCGTCGGGCGCCTGCCACACCAGCTGGCGCGTGAAGAACAGCTGATTGACCTGCATGGCGCTGCTGTCGCGCGGCATGGCGCCGCCGGTGCCATCGGCGTTCGGCTTGATGAGCGACGCCAGGCTGTCCTGGCCTTTTTGCGCCAATTGCGCCGGCAGGGTGCCGGCATCGGGCGCAGGCGCCATGTAGGGGCCGATAGGCACCAATGGCTGCACCACACCCGGTAGCATCGGCGTAGCGGGGCTGACGTCAAAGCGCTGGGTAATCAGGGGTATCGGGTTGCCCGATGAAATGCGCTCTATTGCCATGCCATTGCTTCCTGCTGATACATATTAATCAGATCCGCCATCGCGCCCTGCCAGTAAATATTGCATTAAGGAAATAATCAGCTTGCTCTTGCTTTGCTGGAGCATTGCCGTGCTCGCTTGCAGCAACATGTGCACCGATCGCATGTTGCTGCCTTCGGCAGTGCAATCGAGCTCCATGATGCGCCCGACGGCGGCCTTGGTATCGGTATGCATGCTCAGCACGCGGCGGCTCCAGTAGGCGATTGGCTGTCGTGATCTATCTGCTATTGGCGACTATGCCGGCAAGATCGTTAAACGTGATGGCAATTTAGTTAACTACGCCGCGAATATATGCTGGCGCGGGCAAAAAAAAAGCCAGACCGGAGTCTGGCTTCGATAGACGAGCCGCAAGCGGCCAAGTCAATATTATTGCAGCAGCGACATGACCATCGAGGACATGCTGTTGCTTTGTTTCAGCATCGCGGTACCAGCTTGCAGCAGCATTTGCGACGACGTCATGTTCGAGCTTTCGGTAGCGAAGTCGGTATCCATGATGCGGCCGGTAGCAGCTTTGGTGTTGGTGGCGATGTTCGCCAAGTTGGTGTTGACGTGGTCCAGACGGTTAGCCGTCGCGCCCAGCGACGAACGTACGGTACTGACGCTGTCGATGGCGGTGGCCAGCAGGCCGATGTTGGTGTTGGCGTTAGCGGTCAGTTCCGTTGCACTTGCCGACGCTGCGCTGGAGAAGTTCGCGCTAATGGTGCCCAGGGCGGTATTGAGCGCGGACAGGTTGGTCGATACGTCGAACGTCATTTTTTCGCTCGAGCTGGCGCCGATCTGGAACGTCATCGAGGTCGACAGCGTGCCGTCAGCTGCAGCGCTACCTTTGCCCAGCAGCTTGGTGCCGCCGAACGTGGTGTTGGTCATGACGTTGTACAGTTCCTGGCCCAGTGCGTTGTACTCGGCTTGCATGGCGGTCTTGTCGGCGGATGTCGACGAGGCATCGGCTGCCTGGGTAGCCAAGTCTTTCATGCGCACCAGCATGTTGTTTACTTCGCCAAACGCGCCTTCGGCCGTTTGCAGCATCGAGGTGCTGTTTTGCGTGTTGTTCATGGCCACGGCCATGCCGCTGGTTTGTGCTTTCAGGCGGGTTGCGATTTGCAGGCCGGCGGCGTCGTCCATGGCCGAATTGATGCGGAAGCCGGTGGACAGGCGCGTCATCGAAGTCGACAGTTTGGCTTGAGTGTTCGTGATCGAATTTTGTGCCGACAGGGAGGCAGCGTTGGTGTGAAGGCTCAGCATGGTGTCATTCCTAATTTAGTGGTTACGGTGAGGAGCGACGTTTATCTGCTCCTGCTAGTACAAGACGACCGTTCCGCTACCTTAATTAAATGCTTTAAGGAAATTTCTGAAAATAAATGCTATTTCTTGCCTTACTGACCAGTGCAATCGATCTTGCTGCCTGCTAGTGGCCCCTTTCTTGGCCGGGTCGAGCTTCAGGCTGTGCCGATCGAGCGCAACGAAGACGGCCTGATGCTGTTGCACAGCAGGAAGTGTGCGGTGGCGACAAACGAATGCGGCGTGGTGACCACTTCGCCGTTGATGCGCAGCGCCTGCTGCTGTGTCATCAGCGCCACCGTGCCATTGGTAAAAAGGCGGCTAAATTTTACTTCAAGGTCGTCGCATAATGCCCGTTCGAGTTGTTGATGGAACGGGCCGCCATGCGTCACGATCTTGTCTTCCCGGATGGTTAGCAAATAGCCTGGAAACTGCTGCAAGTGTGCAGCAGTGGCTGCGTGACATACGCGGGTTCCTCGTTTTGCTTATGTTTTGCTTACTTATGCGAGTCCAATTGGCGGGTTGGGGACTGCCACGGGGGCCGCGAACGAGACTGGTGGCAAGCCTTCGCACCAGCGCTGCCACATGATGCGCAGGCTGTTTTGCAGGCCTTCTGTGATCAGCTCGGGGTTACCCATGGCCGATCGTTCCAGGCGGTGGCGCATGCTGTAGCGATAGGCTCCCAGCAGCATCGGGTTTGCCGCCATGGCCTGTGCCTTGCGCACATAGTCGTCGTCATCCTTGGCGATGAATTCTTCCAATCCGACCTGCAGCAGGATCGACGTGCCGATGCGGCTTGGCAGGGTGGTGCCAGCCGTTGTCAGGGTGGGCACGCCCATCCACAGCGCGTGGAAGGTCGTCGTGCCTCCACCGTACGGGAAGGTGTCGAGGCAGATATCGACGCGATGGTGCATTTCCATGAACTGCGTTATGCCCGTGCGGCCCTCGAAGGTCAAGCGTTCCGGCGCGATGCCTTCTTCTTCGAACCATCGCATGATAAGCGGATGCGGCGCCGAAGTGGGCATGGCTGCGAGCAGCATGCGGGCGTCCGGAATGGCGCGCAGCAGCATGGACCAGCGCGCGATGACCTTGCGGTTGATCTTGGTGATGCGGTTGAAGCTGCCGAAGGTGAGGTAGCCATTCGTCAGCGCGGGAGCAGGGCGGATACCGGATGCATATTCCGACGGCAGGAACGGCGAGCAGGACGGTAGCAGGACCAGCTTTTCCGTGAATTGACTGTCGAGTATGCCGTCCGGCGCAAAATAGGGGTCGGTGAGGTAATAATCCATGGCGCGCAGGCCCGTCGTCAACGGATAGCCGATCCAGCTGGCCTGGATGGGTGCTGGCTTGCTAGCGAAGAGCAGCAAGCGATTCTTGCCGGTGTGGCCCGACAGGTCGATCAGGATGTCGATGCCATCGTCGCGGATTTGCTGCGCCAGTTCGAGGTCATCCATCTGCTCGACCTGGCGCCAGTGGGGGATGACTTCGCGCAAGCGCTGCGAGACGTGGTCGTCCTGCGCATTGTTATGGTAGGCATACAGAGACAGTCCCGCGTCGCTGCGGATATTTTCCAGCACCGGAATAATGAAATGCGGTACGGGATGGTTGTGCAGGTCGCCCGATACCAGGCCCACTTTCAAGGTGCGCAGCGCGTCGCGCGTATTGGTGTGTTCCTTGGCATTCTTCGCCATATGCGTCTCGAAAGTATCGCTAAAGCGCAGATGCTCTTCAAACAGCGTGGTCGCATCAATATCGGCGCTGTGCGACAGCAGGAACAGGTAGTTGCTGAACAGGGTATCCCACAGCGGGCATACCTTCAGGCCTGCGCGGCAGGCTTCGATGGCTTCGTCTATCTGGCCGAGATTGCTCAGGGTGCTGCCGATGTTGACATAGGCGTCGCGATACTCGGGATTGAGGGCCAGTACTGCGCGGTAGCATTCCAGCGCCGCTGTCGGCGCATTGGTCAACACGTGGCAGTTGCCGAGCGCGAAGTGGGCGCGCTCGAATGTGGGATCGAGCGCTATCGCCGCCTGGTAGCGTGTCTGCGCCTGCTCATACTTCTGTTGCGCCAGTAATACGTTGCCCAGGTTGCATATGGCTGAGACGTTTTTCGGGTTGATTTCCAGCGCGCGCAGGTAGGCCGCATTGGCGTCGTCGTAGCGCTTCAGTTTCTGCAGCGCTACGCCAAGATTGTTGTACACATCGTCGTCATCCAGTTCTCGCTCGGTCGCACCGGTGTAGGCTTCGACGGCCAAGGCAAAGCGGCGGATGGTGTTGTAATAATCGCCCAGCTGTTTGTAGGCCAAGGCGCTGCCGGGCGCCAGATCGATCGCGCGCTGGAAATATAGCAACGCACTGTCCTGCTCTTCGGCTGCGCCGTAGACGACGGCCAGCTGTATGCAGGCCTGGGCATCACCGGGTTGCAGAAGTTGGGCTCGCTGGCACAAGGCGATAGCCGAGGCGTAGTTTTTTTCCTGGCATTGCAGTAATCCCAGGTTGCTCAGCGCTTGTACGAAGTTGCCATCGATGGCTATTGCCTGTTCATAGGCTGCAATGGCATCGCTGACGTGGCCTTGCGATTGCAGCGCGCGGGCCAGGTTGTTGTATAGCACGGCTTCGCCCGGCGTTGCTTCGATGGCGCGCCGGTAACTGGCCTCAGCGCCCTCGAAGTCGCCCGCCTCATGTAGCGCGCTGGCCAGGTTGGCATGCACGGCGCTCGTATGCGGCGCCAGTTGTAGCACGGCGCGGTAACTGACGATGGCGTCTTGCCATTGTTTCAGGTCTTGCTGGGCGTTGCCGAGATTGAGGTAGACTTCCGCGTCGCCGGGCAGCAGAGCCAGCGTCGCCTTGTAGCTGGCGATGGCGTCGTCATTGCGCTGCATTGCCTTTAAGGTATTGCCAAGATTGAAGTGGGCCTTGGCATAATCGGGCCGTAGCGCCAGCGCCCGCCGGTAAGCCTGTTCGGCCTGCTCCAGTTGGCCCAGCGACTGCAAGGTCACGGCCAGATTGCAATATGCTTCGACAAAGTCCGGATTGCGCTGCAGCGCGCGCGTGTAACTGGCGACGGCCTCTTCGTGCATGCCGCGCGCCTGGCAGGCGATACCCAAGTTGCCATACGCTTCGGCATCGTGTGGCGCAAGTTCCACTGTGCGTTGCCATGCCTGCAGCGCGTCCTTGCCCTGCTGTTGCAGGGCGGTGCCCAGCACGCTCCAGGCAAAGTCCGAGGCGGGGTAGCGCTGCGTCAAGGCGCGGCTGGCCGCTTCCAGTTCGGCATGGTGGCCGGCTTGATACAGCTCAATGACGTGCTGCGTTTCCTGCGCTGTCGGGGTGGCCGCGATCGCCGCTTCGATGCGCTTGCGCAGCGTTTGCGACTGTTCGTTGTCCAGCCCGCGGGTGATCGCTTCGTTGACGATTTCCAGCGCCTGCTCGCGCTCGCCCGCTTTCAGCAAGCCATCTGCGTATGAGAGCCAGAACTGGCCTTCGTCCGGATTCACCGATAGCGCCTTGTGCAGGTATGGCAGGCCGGCCTTGAACTGGCCAACCTGCCCCGCTAGCAAGCCCAGATTGTGATTGGCGATGGCGTTATAAGGCTCGGCCTGCAAAATGGCCAGATATAGTTCTTCTGCCTGTTCCAACAGCCCTGCCTGGTGCGCTGCAAGCGCTGCTTGCAGGTCTTTGTCGAGATGCATCTCAGTGGTGGCGCTAGCGGTCATGGCAAGTTGGAAAAGTGAGGTTAATTGGGATTGTAACTGTTAGGCAGTGTAATAGAAACTTTCCTATGGGAATTTTATGGCGTGGCCATGCACCGCTTTTACCCGCCTTACTTTTGCCTGCGCTACTTCTGTGTTGTTGCTGATGAGTCCTATCCTGACGGCGATCTTGCGCGATGCGGCATGGGCAGTCGGACAGGCGGGAGGCAGGCAGGCAGCTGCCTTCGTACAGCCTGGCATGCCGAATGCCTTTCAAGCGACTCAGCGCAGTTGCAGGAACAAGGCGGTGCCCATCACAAATGCCGAGCTGATCCGTGTTTGCTGTTGCGCCAGGAATTCATCGCCGGCCCGCTGCGGCCCGTCGCCATACGGCCAGACATAATCGTCAATGATGATCCAGCCACCGGCGAGCACATGCTTCGCCCAGGCGGTGATATCGGCCTGGGCGGCCTCGTAGGCATGGTTGCCGTCAATGTGTAGTAGCGCAATACTGCCCGCATAGTTGGTGGTGCCGAAGGACGGGCTATGCACGGCTGCCGTCTGGCGGTACTGCTGTTCCGCCGCGACCGAGGGCAGGCGCAGATAGTTGATATCGTTGTCGCTGTAAGGCAGCAGGTTCATCTCGAACACGCGCAGCGCTTCGTCGTAATCGTAATGGTGGATGCAGTTGTCGACTAGGCCGCCAGTGTCGTTTTGCACCACGTACTCACTTTGCCAGGGGTCGATGCACAAGGTGTGGCCGATGCCATACAGACGCGCCAGGCGCGCCAGCACAAACGCTGACTTGCCCCATGCGCTGCCAATCTCGACCACGTCGCCGCGCACGCTGTGGCGGGCAATTTCGTAGAGGGCGCTGATTTTCTCGTCATCGCACATGCCTGGAATTACATTGGCATGGCGGAAAAGGGTGGCCAGCTGCAGTTCCGGCAAAGCCGGCTTGGTGTCGACCGCCGAGGCGATCGGCAGCGGCGTCGCCAGCGTCTTGCGCGCATGCGCCATGGCCGAACGATAGCCGCTCATTTCATCATGTACCGGTGAAGCGTTGATCAGGGGAATGGCCGGTCGCAACTTCTTGAGCACGTCATTCAGATAGCTCCAGACGACGGGATTGGGGGTGTAAATGCCGGCGATGCCGCGCTGCGCGATCAGCAGTTGCAAGGCCTCCAGGAAGCCTGGATCGTTGACATACGGCAGGAAGGCCCACTCGGGATAGGCCGGTTTGCTGACATCGTAGGCGAGCGACGAGGCGCCGATCACGGCTTGTCCATCGCGCTTGCAGCGCTCCAGGTAATCGAGCGAGCGAGGCATACCTGCAGGAAAAATCAAGATCGGGTTGTTGAGGGCCGTGGACGAGGCATGCATGGAAATTCCTTGTTGGTAATTCAGGAGCTACTGATAGGGCGTGGTCAAGCTAGGTGCGCGGTGGCATGGCCGAGGCGCGCTCCTGTTGCCGTTTGATGGCGGCGATGTCGCGCAGCAGGGCGCGCATGCCACGCGATGCCGGTGGCAGGTCGTGCTCTATTTGACTGCGCAGCGCTTTCAGCTGGTAGAACGGTACCGCCGGGTACATATGATGTTCGATGTGGTAATTCATCTGCCAATACAAAAAAGCCAGGAAAGGATGTAGCAGGACCGTGCGGCTGTTCAGGCGGAAATCGTCGACATCGGGCTGCATGCCGAAATGCTGGGCCAGCGCCAGGGTCTTGTTGAGCCAGTCCGCGATAAAGGTGGCGAATGTGACGAGCAATAGCAGCGGCCAGTGGCCTGTGGCAACAAAGGCCGCTGCCATGACAAGATGGCCCAACAAGATAATGCGGGCAAAGCGGATGACGGGGCGGCGTGATGCCTGTTCCGGGAACAACTGGGCACCCCACTGGCCACGAATGATGCCCAGGCTGTTTTCCACCACGATCTTTAGGGCCCGGTAGCAGGCCGGCAAATCGAACGACAGCGCCCAGAACCATTCCCTGTAGCGCAGCGTCTGCGGCAAGCGGACTTCACCATCCTGGCCGCTGAGCACGGTTTTCTGGTGATGGCGGATATGGCTGGCTCGGAAATACACATAGTTATTCCAGGTCAGGAACGCGAACAAGGCCAGGAAGACATCGTTGTATAGACGCGTCTTGAAGACCGTGCGGTGTACCAGTTCATGTCCGGCCCCAGCCCAGCCCAGGAAGGAGAAAAAGCTGCCATGGAAGAGCAGTGCTGCCAGGGCCCAGCCATAATGGCCATTCAGGAAGGCCCAGTACGCCAGCGTTCCGGTGCCGCAGAGCAGTAAGAGATGGCTGGCGATATGCACTGCGCCCTGCATGTCGCTGCGCCGCGTCAAGGCCGAGAGGTCTGTGCCTGTCAGCTTGCTGCGGTACCAATTGAGCCGTATTGGTGGCTGTGCACCCATTTTTTCCGTCATGTTACTGTGCGAGCAGGCGCTTGAAGTTGCCATTCAGTATAAAGGCCAACATGGTATTTTCGACATGAATCACGGCATGGTCGCCACTGAAATCATCGACAAAGCGGGTCACGTCGCCATGGATCTTTGATCGGTAGTCATGCCACAGGATAACAGAGTCGGGCTTGGCCATGGCCAGTGCGTTGGCGGTATCGATCGCCACCGTCTCGTAATCATGGCCGCCATCGATGAAGATGAAATCGAATTGAGCGCTCAATTGCTGCGCTTGCGGATCGAGCTTGCGGCTGTCCAGGTGCAGGCGGGTAATTGCGCACTGGACGTCGGCTGGCGCGCGGTCGATGTAGAACGCGCCTTTTTCCGCAAACTGGCGACGCAGGTAATTGTCGTTTTCCGTGTCATTTTGCAGGATCAGGGCGGCCTTGTCGGCGCTTGCGGCGCTCAGGTCGATCTCGGCGGGCGGCAGGTCCAGCGTGGTGACATGGGCGCCGGGCGGCGCGTTGCTCGCCAGTAAAACCGAGGTAGCGCCCATGTAGGTGCCAAATTCAAAAAAAGTCTGCGCCCCGGTCAGCTTCGCAAGGCTGATCAGGATCGAGCTTTCCAATAGCGTCATGCCGCCGATGGCGCTGCTGGGGATGCTGACGCTGAACATGATGTTTGCGTCGGGAAAGCTCGTTTCAACCTTTTGGAAAAGAACTTTGGGGCGTATCGCGCTCACTTGGGGGGCGCTTGTCGTAGTCGTAGTCATGCTGGGTCCTGTCATTGTTAAGCTACTAATTCCGCAGGGGATAGAGCGGTGTTGCGGCGTGGCACGAAGTACATGATCGTTTCCGACCAGCCCTGCGTGTAATGGCGCAAATACAGGTCGTAGTCCTGGCGGATGCTGGCGATATAGTCTGGAATGCGATGGAAATCGGCGGCGCTATGGTAGACGGAAATGGCCAGCTTGGGATGCTCGTCGCGGATATGGCGTTGCGAGCCGGCCAGGGCCTGCATTTCCCAGCCTTCCAGATCCATCTTGATGAAGCTGACGGCCTGCTTGACGGCCAAGTCGAGGGTGGTCACCTCGATACTGCTCGAACCGGCCGCACTGACTGCGCTCGCTGAGCCTGCATCTGGATTGAACCATAAAGTACCGGGCTGGTCGGAAATGCCTTGTTCGATATAGTTGATGCCGTGCCGCTGCGCCAGGCGCGTTTTTGCGTCCTGCATGTTCTTCGCTGACGGTTCGAACAGGAACACGGCCCGGTAGTCGGGATAGCGTTCGCAGAACAACTCGGTCGTATCGCCGTCGAATCCGCCGGCGTCGACAAACACTTCGTCCGACAAGCACAGGAAGTGCTCGAAATACTGTTCCGAGAATCGCACCTCGTAGCTGGCCATATGGCGCGGATCGGCACTGAGCCGGTATTGCACCACATGGTCGAATACCGCTCTTGATTCCTCATCGGCAAATTGGGCGCGCAAGTGATCCCAGCGGGGGCCGTTGGCGGCGACATCGGCACGCATTTGTGCGACGAAGGCGGGGGCCGGCACCAGGTCGGGGCGCGCTGCCAGCAGGTCGGCATAGCTGAGCCTAGCCTTCACCGGCTGCAGCGCCAGCTTGCGGGCGGCCGCAACCGGCGCGATCGACATGGCGCAATTGACCACCATGGCATCGGACGGAAGTTGCTGCATGGCGATGACCGGCTTGCCATGCCATTGCGTGCCACTGGCGCCGTCGTCGACGATGCCATCAATCGCGATGTCCAGCGTCGACAGCAGCGCCTGCGCATGTTCGTTGCGTCCCAGCAGGAAGCGCGGCGCGCTCACCGAGGCCGATAGAAACGCCTGCACCTGTTCGTCCGCGACAGCGTGCCGCGTGATCGATATTGCTGTAACTGACATGGTTAGTCTCCGTACGTGGGATGCTCGATGTGCATCTCTTCAGGCAGTTTTGTTGTTGATCAGGGCAAGCAAGCCCCGCACCGAGCGGAATTGTTTTGACTCAATATCGTCGTCGTCCAGGGTGATATCGAAGCGCGCTTCCAGTTCCAGGATAAACTTGATGATGGCCATCGAGTCGATGATGCCAGCGGCAAGGAAGTCGTCGTCGTCGGTGAAATCCGAAGGCAACGGCGATTTTCTCGCTAGCAGGGTGAGGATGAATGCACGGATGTCGTCTTGCATGGTATTGCTTTCTTGGTGGGTTCAGGCCTCGATGGTTTCCCAGCGGCGGCTTTGCGAGGATGCAACCATGGCTTCCAGGAAATGCATGCCTTCCAGGGCCAGTTCCGCACTGTACACGGCGCCGCCCTGCCATGGCAGGCCTTGTTGAAATTGCCTTACGCCAACGGCTATATCGCCGTACAAATTGGCGAAGGCTTCGATGAAACCCGCCGGGTGGCCGGCCTTGAAGCGGTTGTAGCGAAGGGCGTTGCTCACTTCGACCTGGCCTGCTCGGTCGATGATCTCGCGTCGTCCGTCGACATGCGACAGAGTCAGTTCCTCAGGCTGTGCCTGATACCACTCGGCAGCGGCCAAATCGCCATAGATGCGGATGCGCAAGCCGTTGCGATGGCCCAGTGCCGACTTGCTGAACCAGAATTGGCCTTGAATGTTGCCGCTGTATTGGCACAGGCAGCCCGCATTGTCGACCACGCCGGCAAACCAGCCATAGTGATTCTGGTCCGATACCAGCTCCAGCGGCTTTTCGCCTGTCAGGTAGGCTACCATCTGATGCAGGTGGACGCCGAGATCGAGATGCAAGGTCGGAATGGCGCCATCGGCCAGTCGCCACGCCTGCGGTGTCGGCTTGTTGCCCCTGGCGTCGACGCGGACAAAGCCTTCCTGCGGCATTTCGGCCTGGAAGTGCAGAATCTTGCCCAGTTTTCCATCGCGGATCTTGCGCTCAAGCTCGCGCAACATCGGATAGCCCGCGTAGTTATACGTCACTGCCAGGAAGGCCTGGTGTTCGTCGCGTACCGCGATGATCTGGCGCGCCTGCTCACTGCTGACGGCAAGCGATTTTTCGCAGATAACGGCGATGCCGGCACGCATGCAGGCCAGTACGCTGTCGACATGCGACGGTGTCGGGGTCAGGATCACGACGGCATCGATGTTGCCCTGTTCGCTGGCCAGCAACGCTTGCCACGTGTCGTAGATGCGTTCTGGATGGACGCCGTACACCTGCCCGCTTTCCTGGTTGGACTCGACATGACGGCTGAAGCAGCCAGCCACAAGCATCCACAGCCCATCCATGGCGCTCGACACAAAATGTGAATAGCCAACGGCGGAACTGCGCGAACCGCCGATAAACGCCAGCCGCAGCGGTGCCGGGGGCGCTGTAAGTGTATTTTCCATGTTTTATTCCCGCTCCGGGGAGCTTGCGTAGGTCTGGACAAGTTGAAATTTCATTAGCTTGCCCATGCTGTTTTTCGGTAGCTGCTCAACAACAAAAAAGCGCCGCGGCTGCTGGAAATCGGCCAGCGCATTGGCGCAGTGAAAGCGCAGCTGGCGCAGGTCGAAGCTGGCGGGATCCCTGACGACCAAGGCCACGGCCACCACTTCGCCCAGCCTGGCGTCGGGAAAGGCAAAGGCGGCGCTTTCCGTGACGGAACCGTGCGAGCCGATCGCTGCCTCGATGTCCGCAGGATAAACATTGATGCCGCCGGTAATGATGACGTCTTTTTTTCGTCCCAGAAAATACAGATAGCCGTCTTCGTCCAGCTTGCCGATATCGCCGGTACGGAAATATTCGCCACACATCGCCGCGCGGGTCAATTCTGGCAGTTGAAAATAGCCGCCAAACAACATGTTGGTCTTGCAGACGATTTCACCGGCTTGGCCGGACGGCAATTGCTCATCGTTTTCGCCCAGGATGCGCAGTTCGACCCCGGGCGCAGCGCGCCCTACCGATTGCAGTTTGGTGCGCGCCGCATTGCCATCGAGATTGGTGGCAATGGCGATTTCCGAGGCGCCATAGCATTCATGGAAATCGCAGGAAAAGCGCGCCAGCAGATCGGCTTTTACAGCGTTTTCCAGCAGGGCCGACGATGACACCAGGCAGCGCAAGCTGCTAACGTCGTGTTCGTCCTGTGCCATGTGGGCGGCAATCTGCTTGAGTTGCGACGACACTGCAATCGTGAAACTGACCCGTTGCGCCTGCACGCAGCGCAACCAGGCCTGGGCCGAGAAATGTGCCATCAGCACCGCGCTGCCGCCGGTCAGCAGTGGCAGCAGTACCAGGCGCTCGGCCAGGGAGTGATACAGCGGCGTCGCGGCCAGGGTGCGATCCTGCGCCGTCATGCCATACAGTTGGACCGCCGCGCGTAGACGATTGAGTTTAGTGCGCTGGCTTAGTACGATGGGCTTGGGGCTACCCGTCGAGCCGGAGGTCATGGTCAGGATCAGGGCGTCATCTGCCTGGCCCGCATGCAATGGCCGTGCATCGGCCGGCGCCGCCTGCAGCAGTTGCTCCAGTGTGGTGGCGCCGGCGCCGGCGGCATCGATGCTAAGCCAACAGCCATGTACAGCGGCGCTGCCCGGCTCTGCGCGCAGCGCCGCCAGTTGTTGCGACGTTGACACCAGGTGCCTGGCCTGCGCTGCCTGCAAGGAGTGCAGGGCGACCGCCGGCGGCAAGGCTGGACTGAGCGGTACCAGCCCGGCGCCAAGGTCGGCGGCCACCAGTATCAGGGCAACAAATTCCACATTGTTGGGCAAGATAACGCCGATCTGGTCGCCGCGCCGCACGCCGTTGGCTGCCAGCGCATTTGACCAACGCGCCACCAGTTGCGCAAGCTGTGCGTAGCTGATCTCCCGGCCTTCGCAGGCAATCGCGATTTTTTCCGGCGTGGCGGCGGCGCGGTCGAAGAAAATGCCGCTGATGGTCTCCGGCGCTGCCTGTGGAGGCTGTCTCATTGCTGCCCTGCCATGCCGGAAAATTTGAGGAAAGAGCTGCTTTTTAGTCGGAACAACTGGCCCGCTTCGGACAGATAGACCTGGTCGTCCAGGGTGTCTCGGTTGATCAACGTATTGGCTGCAATGAAATTGCGCGCACCCAAGCGCAAGCCGTGCGCGGTCGAGGAGTTGACGCCGAAAAAGCAGGCGTCACCGATACGGCAATCGCCGGCGATCGCGATGCCGGCGTTGATCCAGTTGTAGGCGCCGATCACGCAATCGTGGCCGAGATTAACGTTGCTCGAAATAAAAGTGCCACGTCCAATGCGGCAGCCGGGATGGATAGCCACATGGTCCAGGACGATGCAGCCGTCCTCGATCAGCACGTCGTCGTGACGCAGCACGGAAGAGTGCACAAAACTGGCCAGGCGGTAGCCTTTTTCCTCGGCTTCGCGGTGTTTGCGCGCCCGCAAGGCATTCATTTCCAGGAATCCAACAGCGATCAGCATGTCGTGCTCATCGGGCGCCAGCTGTAGGGCAACCTGGCTAAATGGCAACAATGGCAAGCCCAGGAAGCTGGTCGTGGCGTCGTCGATACAGGCATCGTCAACTGTGAAGGCGACGATGTCCATGCTGTGGCGTGCGTAGGAATATAACAGTCTGGCAATGGCGCCATTGCCGTAAATAATGGTTTTCATGATGGCTTGGTAATGGAACTGGCCTGGCGAATGACGTCGACCACGCGATCTTGCTGCTCCGCCTGCAGCTCGGGATAGATCGGCAGGCAGATGACCTGGTTGGTCATTTCACCGGCCAGTGGCAAATTCGTGCGGGCCGCCGATGGCATGTTGCGGTACATCGGGAAATCGCTAATCAAGGGATAAAAGTAACGGCGTGCAATGATGCCGGCTTGGCGCAAGGTGTCGAACAGGGCATCGCGCGACAGGGCGTAGCCTGGCTGCACCAGAATCGGAAAGTACGAGTGGTTAGCGCTCGTTTCGGGCGCATCGGGCGGGCAATAAATGCCAGCGATGCCGGCCAATTGTTCGCGATAGCGGCGTGCAACCTTGCTGCGTTCGTGTAGCGCAGCGTCGATGTTTTTCAACTGCAGCAGCCCGAACGCGGCGCTCACTTCGTTCATCTTGCCGTTGATGCCGGCCGCGACCACCGTCACTTCATCGATAAAGCCGAAGTTCTTCAAATGGTCGATATGGCGCTTCATCTTGGCATCGCTGCAGACGATGGCGCCGCCTTCGAAGGTATTGAATACTTTGGTCGCGTGAAAGCTCAATACCGACAGGTCGCCATGCGTGAGCAGGCTGTTGCCTTGGTAGTTGACGCCGAATGCATGGGCCGCGTCATAGATGACTTTCAATCCATAATTGGATGCAATGTCATCGATTGCAGCGACGTCGCATGGCCTGCCATAGCAGTGCACAGGCATGATGGCGGTGGTCTGTGGCGTGATTGCCGCTTCGATTTTCCTCGGGTCGATATTGAAGCTGCCTGGCGCAATATCGACAAATACGGGTTTGATGCCATTCCATAGCAGGGAGTGCGCAGTGGCGACGAAGGAATATGGCGAGGTGATCACTTCTCCCGTGATGCGCAGGGACTGCAAGGCGGTCATCAGCGCCAGCGTACCGTTGGAAAACAGCGAAATATATTTCACCCCCAGATAATCGGCCAGGGCCTGCTCCAGTTGGCGATGGAAAGGCCCGCCGTTGGTCAGAATCTTGTTTTCCCAAATCTGCTCCAGATAAGGAATAAATTCCTCCAGGGGCGGCAGCGTGGGCTGTGTAATGTAGATAGGCGTATTTTTATCTGCTGGGGTCATGGTTGCCCTTCCTTTTGCGGTTCCGCTGCAATACCGCTACTTGTCGCTTCAAAACTTGCCGGCTTCTCTCCCGCACACCAGCGTTGCCACATATGGCGCAGGGCCACTTCCAGCCCCTGGGTAATCTCGTCTGGTCGCCCGCTGGCCGCGTTGCGCATCCGTTCTCGCATTTCCAGGCGTAAGCCGGCAAGCCGGCCGGGATCGCTGGCGTACGACAGTCCTTTGGCGAGGAAATCTTCTTCTCCGCGGGCGATGAAATCTTGCAACCGCGCATGCGACAGGATGGCGGCACTGACGTAACCTGGCAAGGTGGGACCGACCATGGTCAGCGTGGGCACGCCCATCCATAAGGCGTGAAAGCCGGTGGTGCCGCTGGTGTACGGGTAGGTGTCGAGGCAGAGGTCGACCTGGCTGTGCAATGCCAAGTAATCGTGGATATTGGTGTAGCGATGAAACATCAGGCGGCCCGCATCGATGCCCTCGCTGGCAAACCACGAACGCAGCCGGTCGCTGGCCTGCTTGTCGGGGATCGCCGCGAGCAGCATTTTGGCCTCTGGCACCATGCGCAACAAGGCGGACCAGCGGCCGATGACGTCGCGGCTCAATTTGCCCGCCCGGTTGAAACTGCCGAAAGTGATGTAGCCATTTTCGATCGACGGCGCCGGGCTGATTGCAGGAGCCTCGGGAGATGGCAAAAAAGGCGCGGTAGCAGGCAAGCGCACCAGCTTCTCGGTGAACTGGTCGTCAAGTTCGCCGGGAGGGGAAAAATAGCGATCCGTCAGAAAGTAATCGATCGCCTGCAAGCCCGTCGTCCCTGGGTAACCGATCCAGGTAACTTGCAGCGGCGCCGGCTTGCGCGCGAAAGTGGGCAGGCGGTTGAAGCCGGTATGGCCCGACAAGTCGATCAGGATGTCGATCGCGTCGCTGGCGATCAGCTGCGCCAGTTCCGCATGGCTCAGTTTTTCAACCTGGCGCCAGAGCGCGAACAGGCCGTGCAGGTGCCGGCTGATATGGTCATCATGAAAGCTGTTGGCGTAGGCGACGATTTCCACTTGCCGCGATTGGCTCAAGTATTCCAGGATGGGCGTGATGAAATGGGCTACCGCATGGTTATACAAGTCGGCCGATACAAAGCCGATGCGCAGGCAGCGCTCTGGATCACGCACATTGCCATGCTGCGGCCAGGAGGCGCGCAGCGGCGCCTCAAACTGCGCGCCATAGCGAAGGTGCTCGGCAAACAGGGCGGAAGCGTCGATTTTTTCGCTGTGTGTCAGGTAGAACAGCAAGTTGCTGTGTAATTCATCCCAGTCCGGATTGATCTTCAGTGCCTTGCGGCAATGCTCGATGGCTTGGTCGATGCGGCCCAGGCGGGTCAATGCGGCACTGATATTGACATACGCCCGGCGGTGATGCGGATCGAGTTTGACCACGGTTTCAAAACTGTTGACGGCGTCGCTCAGGCGGCCCATCTCCATCAGGCAAGTACCGAGGTTGACATGCGCGGCGGTCGATTTCGGCCCCAGCTTCACGGCGCGCCGGCAGCTTTCCAGCGCGGCTTCCCGCTGTCCCATGGCGTTCAGGACGGCGGCGATATTGCTGTGGGTGACAGGATTGTCCGGTGCCAGCAGGGCCACTTGCCGGAACGATGCCAGCGCCGCCTCCAGTTGGCCGTCTTCTTGCAGGGCGATGCCGAGGTTGTTGAGGGCGTCGATATTACCTGGTTCTAACAGTAGCGCTGCCTGGTAAATGGCGATGGCCGGCTCCTTGCGCCGGGTTTCACGCAGCAGGTCGGCGTAATGCAGCATGGGTGCGGCGAGCGACGCGTCGAGCGCGATCGATTGCCGGTACGCGCTCTCGGCCTCGGCCGTTGCGCCTAGCGCATGCAAGCTGCGCCCCAGGCCATGGTAGTGTGCCGCGTTTGCCGTCGGCAGCGCCGTGGCGCTGCGATAGCTGGCCGCCGCCTGCGCATTGCGATCGAGGCGGAATAGCACATTGCCCATGCCGCCATGCGCCATGGCGTTTTGAGGATCGCGTTCCAGCGCCGCCGCATAGCTTTCCAGTGCCGCATCGGGCCGGTTCAGGGCGACGTGCACGTCGCCCAGTTTGCGATGCATATCGGCTGCGCCCGGTTCTAGCGCCAGCGCCTGGCGATAGCTCGACTGCGCCGACTGAAATTGCTGCTGCGCCACCAAGACGTCGCCCTTGCCACGATGCGCCATGGCGAGCGCGGGATCGATATCGAGCGCGCCGCCATAGCATTGCCCGGCTTCCTTCAGGTGCCCTTGCGCTTGCAGCACGTCGCCCAGGCCGCTGAGCGCTTCGGCATAGGTTGGCGCCAGTTCCAGGGCGCGCACGAAATACGGCATGGCCAGGTCGGGATGCCCGCCATCCATATGGGCATTGCCCAGGTGCAGATGGGCTTCGGCGTCGTCGGGTGCCAGTTCCACCGTCTTTTGCAGGGCCGATAAGGCGTCCTTGCCCTGCAGCCGCAAGGCCATGCCCAGCACGCGCCAGGCCAGGGCCGACGTGGGGTAGGCGTCCGCCATGGCGCGTGTCGCCTCCTCCATCTGGAGCTGCTCGCCGCTTTCATACAAGCGAACGATGTGGTCGATTTCCTGTTGACTCGGCTGCTGAGCGTCGTTCGGCGGCAATGTTGCGGGATCGGTAGCGTGCATGAGGGAAAGGAAGAGTGTATGCCACTGTCGATTGTAACGGTTGGAAGTGCTTTATAGAAACTTCTTCTTCAGAAAGTTCAATTTGAAAAAAATGGCGTGGACGTCTTGCGACGTCCACGCCATTGTACATCGCGGCTTGCCAGCAATGAGTGGCTTACATATTCGGATAATTCGGGCCGCCGCCGCCTTCTGGCGTCACCCACACGATATTTTGCGTCGGGTCCTTGATGTCGCAGGTCTTGCAGTGCACGCAGTTCTGCGCATTGATCTGCAGGCGTTCGGCGCCGGCGTCGTTTTTCACGTATTCGTACACGCCGGCGGGACAGTAACGCGCTTCCGGACCGTCATACATGGCCAGGTTGACGTCGACCGGCACGCTGGCGTTTTTCAACGTCAGGTGGATTGGCTGGTCTTCCGCGTGATTCGTGTTCGAGATGAAGACCGAGGACAGTCTGTCGAACGTCAGCTTGCCATCAGGTTTTGGATACACGATCTTTTTCGACTGCGCCGCCGGTTTCAGGCATTCATGGTCGCCATGCGTATGGTGCAGCGTCCATGGCGCCTTGCCGCGGAAGACGATCTGGTCGATCCCCGTCATCAGGCTGCCCAGGTACAGGCCCTTCGACAGCCAAGGCTTGACGTTGCGCGCCACGTGCAGCTCTTCATGTAGCCAGGATTGTTCAAAAGCAACGGGGTAGCTGGACAGTTCGTCGTGCTGGCGCTGTTCGCCCAGCGCGCCGTAGGCTGCCTCGGCTGCCAGCATGCCGCTCTTGATCGCTGCGTGGCTGCCCTTGATGCGGCTCATGTTCAAAAAGCCCGCATCGCAGCCGATCAGCGCACCGCCGGCAAACACCAGCTTGGGCAGCGATTGCAGGCCGCCGGCGGTGATCGCGCGCGCGCCGTAGGAAATGCGTTTGCCGCCTTCGAAAAACTTGCGGATTTCCGGATGCGTTTTATAGCGCTGGAATTCCTCGTACGGCGACAAATACGGGTTTTCGTAGGCCAGGCCCACCACATAGCCGACCATGACCTGGTTGTTTTCCATGTGGTACAGGAAGGAGCCGCCATAGGTCTTCGAATCGAGGGGCCAACCCGTCGAGTGGATCACCAGGCCCGGCTTGTGCTGCGCCGGGTCGATTTCCCACAATTCCTTGATGCCGATGCCGTACGATTGGGGGTCTTTGCCGGCGTTCAAGTCATACTTGGCCATCAGTTGCTTGCCCAGGTGGCCGCGCGCGCCTTCGGCGAACAAGGTGTACTTGGCGTGCAATTCCATGCCCAGTTGGAAGTCGGGACCTGGCTCGCCGTCGCGCTTGACACCCATGTTGCCGGTTGCCACGCCTTTGACTGAGCCGTCGTCGTTGTACAGAATTTCCGCGGCAGAGAAGCCGGGGAAGATTTCCACGCCCAGGCTTTCCGCCTGCTGACCCATCCAGCGCACCACATTGCCGAGCGAGACGATGTAATTGCCGTGGTTTTCAAAGCAGGCCGGCACGGCGAAGTTTGGTGTCTTGTAGGCCTTGGTTTCCGTCAGCAGCAAGATGCGGTCTTCTGTCACTGGCGTGTTCAGGGGCGCGCCCAGTTCTTTCCAGTTCGGTATCAGTTCCGTCAAAGCTTTCGGGTCCATGATGGCGCCCGACAGGATGTGCGCACCGAGTTCGCCGCCTTTTTCCAGCACGCAGACCGACACTTCCTGGCTCTTCTCTAAGGCCAGCTGCTTCAGGCGGATTGCCGCCGCCAAGCCTGCGGGGCCACCGCCGACGATCACCACGTCATACTCCATGGTGTCGCGCGGTCCGTACTGTTCAACTAAGTTATTAGGCTGTGTCATGGTCTCGATTGTTGGTCACTAAATGGGTGGGTGAGGAATCTTCGTATAAATTTAAGCACGAGTGTGCTTGTTTTTGTCGAGGATTGCAACTTTGGCGCCATTTTGCGTGACATTGCCCCTTGCCGCAATCTAAATCGAGCCATTTTGTGTAATGATACCGCTTACCTTTGCTCAAGTGTGGCGCGGGGTATTTTGCCCCCTGCCGCGATGGCGTGCGGTAAAATGTTATCTAAAATAAAACAGGAGTAGCTCGTGGGCATAGAAGTCAATTTCGAGGGCAAGATTGCCCTGATTACCGGCGCATCGAGCGGCCTCGGCGCGCGTTTTGCAAAAGTGCTGGCCCAGGCGGGCGCGCAAGTCGTGCTGGCCTCGCGGCGCACCGAACGCCTGAAAGAGTTGCGCGCCGAAATCGAAGCCGATGGCGGTGCCGCGCACGTGGTGTCGCTCGACGTGACCGACTTTGCCAGCATCAAGTCGGCCATCGCGCATGCGGAAACAGAAGCGGGTCCCATCGATATCCTCGTCAACAATTCCGGTGTCTCCACCACGCAACGCCTGGTCGATGTCACGCCAGAAGATTACGCGTTCGTCATGGACACCAACCTGCGCGGCTCCTTCTTCGTGGCCCAGCAAACGGCCAAGCGCATGATCGCGCGCGCCAAGGGCGACCCGAAGAAACAGCACCGCATCATCAATATCGCCTCGATGGCGGGCTTGCAGGTGCTGCCGCAGATCGGCGTGTATTGCATGAGCAAGGCGGGCATGGTGCACATGACGCGCGCCATGGCCGTGGAATGGGGCAAGTATGGCATCAACACCAACGCCATTTGCCCAGGCTACATTTCCACGGAAATCAACGAAGATTATTTCGCCACCGAGCAGGGCAAGAAGCTGATCGAAATGCTGCCCAATAAACGCCCGGGCAAGCCGGAAGACCTGGACGGCTTGCTGCTGTTGCTGGCGGGTGAGGATTCGCACTTTATTAACGGCGCGATTATCTCTGCCGATGGCGGCATGAGCACGTTTTAACGCCATAAAACCTGCTGCGCGTCGCGCTTTGCGGCCTGCGATGCTCACCGTGCTAGAGCACGGTTGCGCTTCTCAGCCACAAATAGCTGCCGCTCGCGACGGTTTTATCCGGTGTTAAACGATAAGTAAGCCTGGCTGCAGTCCTAGCGCTGCAGTTGCAGTCCCACCAGCTTGTGCACCAGCTCCGACGAGGTCGCGGCAGCGAATTTACGCATCAGCTTGGCACGGTGCATTTCCACCGTGCGCGGGCTGAGGTCGATCTGGCGGGCGATCACCTTGCTGGTCTTGCCTTCCACCAGCAGGGCGGCGATCTCGCGTTCGCGCGGCGTCAGTTCCGCCGTCACGGGACGTTTCTCGCTGACATCTTCGAACGTCCAGATGCCTGCTCCCAGCGGTGCGTTCGGCAGCATGGCGTGGCCCGTGACGTGGCACCAGAACAATTCCCCATTGCTGCGGCGCATAATGCGCTCGTCCGAATAGCGGCCCCTGGCATTCATGATGGGGATGATGCGCTCACCCGTGCGCAGGAATTCGGCGTGCGTGGGGTAGAGTACTTCGAACGACTGGTCGTCGAGCCGGGCGCGCGCATAGCCGAACATGGCCGCCAGCGCTTCGTTGCAGCTGCGCATGATGCGGTTTTCCGACATGCACATGCCCACGGGCGCGTGCAGGAAGATGCTTTCATAATCGATGGCTGACGCGGCGTTCATCTGATACGTATCACTCTCACAAGGGGATGGCTGGCACGGCGCCGGTAGTTCTACGGTATTGTACTTTCCACCCGCGTATTTTATGCTGGGGCGCTGCCTGAGTCATGGACGCAATCATGCACTCAACCATGGACTCAAGACCTAAGCTTAACAAAAGATAGAGGGACACTCATGAATAAAGTTTATCCTGACGCCGCCTCGGCGTTGGCCGGTATCGTCCAAGATGGCCAGACCATCGCCGTCGGCGGCTTCGGCCTGTGCGGCATTCCCGAAGCCCTGATTGGCGCCTTGCGCGATTCGGGCGTGACGGGACTGACCGCCATTTCCAATAACGCTGGCGTGGACGGTTTCGGCCTGGGCCAGCTGCTCACCACGCGCCAGATCAAGAAAATGATCGCCTCCTATGTGGGCGAAAACAAGGAATTCGCGCGCCAGTACCTGGCCGGCGAACTGGAGCTGGAATTTACGCCGCAAGGCACGCTGGCGGAAAAACTGCGCGCCGGCGGTGCGGGTATCCCTGCCTTTTTCACCAAGACGGGCGTGGGTACCATTGTTGCCGACGGCAAGGAGCTGCGCGAATTCGACGGCGAACAGTATGTGATGGAGCGCAGCCTGGTGGCCGATGTGTCGCTGGTGAAGGCCTATATGGCTGACCGCGCAGGTAATTTGGTGTACCGCAAGACGGCGCGCAATTTCAACCCGAACGTGGCCATGGCCGGCAAGATCACCGTCGTTGAAGTGGAAAAACTGGTCGAAGTGGGCGAGATCGATCCGGACCAGGTGCATACGCCGAGCATTTTCGTGCACCGCATCGTGGTCAACGCGAACCCGGAAAAACGCATCGAGCAGCGCACCGTGCGCACCGACTAATAAATAGAAGATTTACGCATGGCAAAACCGTAGCGAGCGGCAGTGATTTGTGGCTAAGAAGCGCAACCGTACTTTAGTACGGTGAGCATCGCAGGCCGCAAAGCGCGCCAAGCGAGGTTTGGACAGGCGTTCGACGAAAATTGAGGGAGATGATGATGGCTTGGACGAGAGATCAAATGGCCGCACGCGCGGCCAAGGAATTGCAGGATGGCTTTTATGTGAACCTGGGCATCGGCTTGCCGACCCTGGTAGCGAACTATGTGCCGGACAATATCGAAGTATTCCTGCAGTCGGAAAACGGTTTGCTGGGCATCGGCCCGTTTCCCACCGATGCGCAAGTCGATGCCGACCTGATCAACGCGGGCAAGCAGACGGTGACGGCCTTGCCCGGTGCCGCCTACTTCAGCTCCGCTGACTCGTTTGGCATGATCCGTGGCGGCAAGATCAACTTGGCCATCCTGGGCGCCATGCAAGTGTCGGAAAAGGGCGACCTGGCGAACTGGATGATTCCAGGCAAGATGGTCAAGGGCATGGGCGGCGCCATGGACCTGGTCGCCGGCGTCAAGCGCGTGGTGGTACTGATGGAACACGTGGCTACGGCCAAGGATGGCACGACGTCGCACAAGCTGCTCAAGCGCTGCGACTTGCCGCTGACGGGCGTGGGCGTGGTTGACGTCATCATCAGCGACCTGGGCGTCATCGATGTGACGGAAAACGGCTTGAAGCTGGTGGAACTGGCGCCGGGCGTTACCAAGGAACAAGTGCAGGCGGCTACGGGCGCAGAACTCGACGTTTCCGCCGTTTAAGTGAAATAGCAGCGGCGCAATGTCAGCGACGCGTCGTGATGGAGCAGGGCGGACAGCGATGTCCGCCTTTTTTTTAGGCGCCAGCCTTGCCGCGCAAGTCGTCCAGGCTGTAGGCGCCGGCGCCCGCTGCCGCGTAATACAGGAAGCTAAAGCAGTACATCACGGCCAGTTCGCCACCGTTCAGGATGGGCAGGAAACCGTTGGGTGCGTGCGCCATGAAGTAGGCGGCCGCCATCTGGCCCGACAGGATAAAGGCGACGGGGCGCGTGAACAGGCCGAGCAGCAGCAAGCTGCCGCCTGCCAGTTCGATGACGCCGGCCGCGCCCATCACGGACAGCAGTTGCAAACCGTCAAACATGGCCACATGCGGTGCACCGAACAGCTTGGCAGTACCGTGTTGCAAAAAAAGAAAACCGAGGATGATGCGCAGCAGGCCCAGCAGGCGTGGGCTCCAGGTGGCGTAGAAGGCGGGTGAGACGGACATGACGGACTCCATGTAAAAAAACGATGGTGGTGGTGCCGGCCTCGCAGACACGCAATTGCATGCTGCGATAGCCTGGCGGCGAACAGGTGACAGTACTGTAATGGTTTTTTATTCATTGATCATCATGGTAAATATTGATGCATAATTTACTCTTGGTTGATGATGCAATAAAACTCGCACCCAATGAAAAAGCCCCGCAGATTGCTCTGCGGGGCTTTTGATTCCATTGCTTGGAGAGTGCTGCTTACTTGACGATATTTACGCTTGGTGCAACATAGGCGTCGTCGGCCGGATGGGTTGGATTGGCCAGCTCGCTGTGCAGCTTGTCCATGTCCAGTTCCTTTTCCCATTTCGACACGACGATGGTGGCCACGCCGTTGCCGACGAAGTTGGTCAGCGCGCGGCATTCACTCATGAAGCGGTCGATGCCGAGGATCAGCGCCATGCCGGCCACGGGAATCGTCGGTACCACGGCCAGGGTGGCAGCGAGGGTAATGAAGCCGGCGCCGGTGATGCCGGAAGCGCCTTTCGAGGTCAGCATCGCCACGCCCAGGATGGTCAGTTCCTGCCAAATGGTCAGTTCCGTGTTGGTCGCTTGTGCCACGAACAGGGCCGCCATGGTCATGTAGATGTTGGTGCCGTCCAGGTTGAACGAGTAGCCGGTAGGCACGACCAGGCCGACCACCGGTTTCGAGCAGCCCAGGCGTTCGAGTTTTTTCATCAGCGCCGGCAGGGCCGATTCCGACGAGCTCGTGCCCAGCACGATCAGCAGTTCTTCCTTGATGTACAACAAGAAGCGGCCGATCGAGAAACCGGTGTACTTGGCGATCAGGCCCAGCACGACGAAGACGAACAGGAAGCAGGTCAGGTAGAACGAACCCATCAGTTTAGCCAGTGGAATCAGCGAGGCCAGGCCGTATTTGCCGATCGTGAAGGCCATCGCGCCAAATGCACCAACGGGAGCGACTTTCATGATGATGTTGACCATGCCGAAGATGGCATGCGACAGCTCGTCGATCAGCTTGGTGACGGGACGGCCGCGCTCGCCCAGCAGGGACAGCGAGAAGCCGAACAGAATGGCGATCAGGAGCACTTGCAGAATGTCGCCCTTGGCGAAGGCGTCAACGAAGGTCTTCGGGATGATGTTCATCAGGAAGTCGGTCGTCGTCATGCCTTCGGCGTGCGTGTATTGCGCGATCGACTTGGCGTCCAGGTGGGCGGGATCGGCGTTGAAGCCGGCGCCCGGTTTCAGGATGTTGGCAACGACCAAGCCGATGGCCAGTGCGAAGGTAGAAACCACTTCAAAGTACAGCAGCGCCTTGCCACCCACGCGGCCGATTTTCTTGACATCTTGCATACCAGCAATGCCGGAGACCACGGTACAGAAGATCACCGGGGCGATGATCATCTTGATCAGTTTGATAAAGCCGTCACCCAGCGGTTTCATGTCGACCGCGTTGGATGGGTAGAACACCCCCAGCAGCACGCCCGCCACGATGGCGAACAGCACCTGTACATACAGGATTTTATAGAATGGTTTTTTCACGAGTTGTCTCCTCTTGCGCGTTAATGCTGCGATCATCCACGCATTGCCGGGCCGGCTCAATTGTGGATAACCGCAGATATGCATTTTCGCTATATCGGGTATTGCTCCATGGCGAAGGTGCCAGTGCTGTGCTGCGGCGCAGCATTTCAGGCGTGCGCTTGGAGCATTGCCCGTGCTGCGCTACACTGCCGTAGCGCCCGCGCGCGAGAGACCCCATGGCAGGCAGGAAGCGGTGCTCTTTTTACATCAAATAAGGAATTGTCATGATTCAAGCGAGCATCAAATCCGTCCAGTGCATTTCCCCTGCAGGCTTGCATACCATGTCCTACAAGGAGTGGGGCGCGCCCGACAATCCGAACGTGCTCGTCTGCGCCCATGGCGTGACGCGCGTGGCAGACGACTTCGACGATCTGGCGCGCGCCATGGCCAGCGATTACCGCGTCATCTGCCCCGACGTGGTAGGGCGCGGCCGCTCGGGCTGGCTGGCCAACCCGCAGTTCTACCGCGTGCCGCAATATGTGAGCGATATGGTGACCCTGCTGGCGCGTGTGCTGGCGTGTGGCGAGCGCCAGACGGTGGACTGGTTCGGCACGTCCATGGGCGGCTTGATCGGCCTGGGCCTGGCATCGTTGACTAACAGTCCGATCAGCAAGCTGGTACTGAACGATATTGGCCCGACCCTGGCGCCGGAAGCCTTGCAGCGCATCGGCGACTACATCGGCCAGGACTTGCGTTTTGAAACCTTCGAGCAGGGCGCCAAGTTTGTGCGCGACGTGTCCGCCAGCTTCGGCCCGCATACAGACGCGCAGTGGCATAAACTGGCAGCCGATGTGTTGCGCCAGGATGAGGATGGCCATTGGCGCCGCCACTATGATATGGGCCTGGCAATGCCGTTCCGCTCGGCCACGCCAGAATCGGCGGCCAGCGACGAAGCCATGCTGTGGGCCGCCTACGATGCCGTGCGCTGCCCCACCTTGCTGGTGCGCGGGTCGGAATCGGATTTGCTGTCGCGCGCAACGGCGCACAGTATGCTGGGCCGCGGCCCAAAGGCGCAGCTGGTCGAGATCGAAGGTGTCGGACATGCGCCTACTTTTGTCCACGGCGCGCAGATCGCCATCGCGCGCAAGTTTTTGCTGGGTAAGTAGTCAGAGATAAATGAAGCCATAAGGCTGTACAGATTTTGAAACAAGCGAAAGAAGAAGCATGCAAATTACACGACTGCACGTAGGCAAACGCCTTTCCGAAGTAGCGGTACACAACAACACCATCTACCTGGCCGGCCAGATTGCCGAAGACACGACGCAAGACATCGTCGGCCAGACGCGCGAAGTGCTCGGCCACGTCGATCGCCTGCTGATGGAAGCGGGCAGCGACAAGACCTGCATTCTGTCGTGCCAGATCTATATTGCCGACATGAAGGACTTCGATGGCATGAATGAGGTGTGGGATGACTGGGTAGCTTCCGGCCACACGCCGCCGCGCGCCACCGTAGAGGCGAAGCTGGCCAATCCGGCCTGCCTGGTAGAAATTGTCATCATCGCCGCAGAACGTTAAGTTATTTGGTTTTTAAGTTTTTAAGTTCATAAGGCATTACATGGTTTCCATCTCGGCCCCGAATAGCGCCACATCGGAACAATTGGTAGAGGGCTTGAGTGCGCCGGACAGCGCGCGCGTGCTCGACGCGCTCGCGTATGCCACCGAAGCGTATGGCGACAAGCAGACCTTTGCCGGCTGTTCTGCGCTGGAGTTTGCCATCGGCGTGGCCACCACGCTGGCCTTCTTGCGCAGCGATGCAGAAACGCGCATCGCCGGCCTGATGTTCGAGCTGACCATGCTGGACCCGGATACGGCGGCCGATATCGAGCCACGCTTCGGCAAGCAGGTGTGCGACCTGGCGACAGGCGTACGCCAGCTGATACGCCTGCGCGCGCTGACCCAGGCACAGCACGGCAGCGCTGCGGGGCGCGGCAAGAATGCGGCACAGCAAGCCGTGGCCCAGGTGGAAACCTTGCGCAAGATGTTGCTGGCGATGGCTTCCGACATGCGCGTCGTGCTGGTGCGCCTGGCCGCCTGCGTCACGACTTTGCGCTATTTCGCCGAAATAAAGCTGTTCAACGACATGACGCGTGAATACGGCAAGGAAACGCTGGACCTCTACGCGCCGCTGGCCAACCGCCTCGGCATCTGGCAGCTGAAGTGGGAACTTGAAGACTTGTCGTTCCGCTTCATCGAGCCGGAAGCGTATAAACGCATCGCCAAGATGCTCGAAGAAAAGCGCATGATGCGCGAGGGCTTTGTGTCCTCGGCGATTTTGCGCTTGCAGACCGAACTGGCTTCGGCCGGTATCGAAGCGGAAGTATTTGGCCGCCCGAAACACATTTACAGCATCTGGAACAAGATGCGCGGCAAGGAGCTCGATTTCACGGCCCTGTACGATGTACGCGCCTTCCGCGTTATCGTCGCCGACGTGAAAACTTGCTATACGGTGCTGGGCGTGGTGCACAATGTCTGGACCCCCATCCCGAAAGAATTCGACGATTATATTTCGCGCCCGAAAGCGAACGGCTATCAGTCGTTGCACACGGTAGTGACGGCCGAGGATGGTCGTCCGCTGGAAGTGCAAATCCGCACCAATGAAATGCACAGCTTTGCCGAATACGGCGTGGCCGCGCACTGGCGCTACAAGGAAGAGGGCGGCTCGAACTTTGCTGGCCAGAAATACGACGAAAAGATTGCCTGGCTGCGTCAATTGCTGGCCTGGAAGACAGAAGTAGCTGACGCTGTCGTAGGCCAGGAAGAGATCCAGCGCGAATGGGTGGAAAAGCTCAAATCGGCCACCCTGGACGACCGCATTTTCGTCATGACGCCGCAAGCGCGGGTGCTCGAATTGCCGGTCGGCGCCACGCCCGTCGACTTTGCGTATCACTTACATACGGACGTGGGCCACCGCTGCCGCGGTGCCAAGCTCGACGGCATCATGGTGCCCCTGAATACGCCATTAAAGAATGGCCAGACCTGTGAAATCATCACGGCCAAGGGCGCGCCAGGCACGGCCGGGCCGTCGCGCGACTGGCTCGGTACCGGCTACGCCGCCAGTACCCGCACGCGCTCCAAGATTCGCGCCTGGTTCCACGCCATCGACATGCAGGAAACCCTGGCCCACGGCCGCGCGCTGGTGGAGAAATCCTTGCAGCGCGAAGGCAAGACGGCCGTCAATCTGGAAGCGCTGGCGCAAAAGCTGGGCTTTGCGAAAGTCGACGAGCTGTTCCTGTCGGTGGGCAAGGATGAATTCAGCCTGCGCCACGTGGAGCAGGCGTTGCACGATAATGGTGAAGTGGTGGTGCCGGAAGACGCCGTGTTGGTGGGCAAGAGTCGCGCCTCCAGCGTGGAGCAGGGCGCCAAGTCCGGTGTGCTGGTCGTGGGCACGGAAGGCCTCATGACGGTGCTGGCCAAGTGCTGCAAGCCGGCACCGCCGGACAGCATCGTCGGCTTCGTCACGCGCGGCAAGGGCGTCTCTATCCACCGCGCCACCTGCAAGAACTTCGAGGAAATGCGCGCCAAGTCGCCTGAACGCGTGATTTTCACCGAGTGGGGCAGCACCGGCGTGCACGACACCGTGTATCCGGTCGATGTGTTCATCTTGGCTGGCGACCGCCAGGGCTTGCTGCGCGATATATCCGAAATATTTTCGCGCGAAAAGATCAACGTGATCGGCGTCAACACCCAAAGCGCCAAGGGCCAGGCGCGCATGACGTTTACGGCCGAGATCAGCTCGACGGCGCAGTTGTTGAAGGCGCTTAATGTGATCAAAGACGTCAGTGGTGTCCTGGAGGCAAGGCGCAGTTAGTTTTGTTGAACCCCAAGAGCAGAGGCTGGGGTCAGACCCTGAGGGTCTGACCCCGGTATTTGCCGTTGGGTAAAATTAATGCGTCTTGTCACCTGCATGCAGCCCCGCCATCGTGGCCGTCTCCGGCTGCAGCGTAATATGATCAATCCCATGCTTGTCCAACAGCATCTTCTTGATCGCGCGCAAGACCTTGGGCCAATGGTCGAGGTGCTCGATTTCCACATGGCCGATCAGGGCCGGTTGGCCCGGCGACATGTCCCATACATGTAAATCGTGCACGGCAATCACGCCGTTTACTTGCTCCACGTCCGTGCCCACGGCGATGTAGTCGATATGCAGGGGGACGCCTTCCATCAGGAAGTGGTACGACTCGCGCAGTACGCCGAAGGTCGATTTCAGGATCAACAGAGACACCAGCACCGACAGCAGCGGGTCGATCTGCATCCAGCCCGTGAAGTAAATCACGGCGCCGGCGACGATGGCGGCGACCGAGCCGAGCAAATCGCCCATCACGTGCACCAGGGCGGCGCGTGTGTTGACGCTTTGCTTGTCTTTCGACAATACCCATGCCACCACCACGTTGATCGCCAGGCCGATGAAGGCGACGATGACAACCATGCCCCCCTTGACCGCTTGCGGGGCGGAAAAACGCAGCACGGCTTCATAGCAGATCGACCCCACCACGCACAGCATGGCCAAGCCATTGACGAAGGCAGCGAGCGCTTCGGCGCGGCCAAAGCCGAACGAGTGGCGCGCTGAAGGCGGGCGGCGCGCGATCAATTGCGCCAGCAGGGCCAGGCCCAGCGCTGCGGCGTCCGTGACCATGTGGCCCGCGTCGGAAATTAAGGCCAGCGAATTGGACAGGAAACCAGCGGCTACCTCGATGCCGGCAAACGATAGCGTCAGTGCCAGCGCCCACGCCAGGATGTTCTGGCTGCGCCCCTCGAACGAATGGGTATGCTGGGCGTCACCCTTCAGGTGGGCGTGCAGATGGGTGGCGTCGTGGTCGCTGTGCGTCGGCTGCATGGCATGCCTTGTTGAATCAGATGGCAGTCAGTGTAATTGAAAAGCAGCAAGATAGTCGGCACGTAAAAAAACCTGCAGGGGCGCCAGCACTGCAGGTGTTTGATATGGCAGACCAGCTTACTGCGCGGCCGTCTCGCCAAACTTGCCTTCGCGGAAGTCCTGCACGGCCTGCACTACTTGCGCCTGGGTATTCATGACAAACGGGCCGTATTGCGCGATGGACTCGTTCAAGGGCTGGCCGGCGACGAGGATGACGCGGCCGCCTTCGGGTGCTTCGATGCGCACGCCGTCGCTGCCCGGCGGGTTGGCAAAGATCGCCATGCGCAGCGCGGGCACGGCCTTGCCATCGACCTGTACCTCGCCACGGAAGGTGTACAGGAAGGCATTATGGCCGTCTGGCAATGGCTGCTCGAAGCTGCTACCGGCCGGCAAGTCGATGTCCAGGTACAGTGGCTGCGTCAGTTCGCGCTGCACGGCGCCCGCCACGCCATGGCTGGTACCGGCGATCACTTGCACGGCCACGCCCGCCTGCGTGCTGTAGCGGGGGATGTCGCTGCTGCTGAAATCGCGGTACCACGGCGTGCGCATCTTGTCGCGCGCTGGCAGATTCAGCCATAGCTGAAAGCCTTCCATCACGCCTTCTTCCTGTTCCGGCATTTCCGAGTGGATCACGCCGCTGCCGGCCGTCATCCATTGCATGCCGCCCGAGTTCAACAAGCCTTCGTTGCCGGCGCTATCCTTGTGGCGCATGCGCCCCTGAATCATGTAAGAGACCGTCTCGAAACCGCGGTGCGGATGCTCGGGGAAGCCGGCGATATAGTCGTTTGGCTGGTCGCTGGCGAAATTGTCTAGCATCAAGAACGGGTCGAGGCGGCGCTGCAGCTGCTGCGTCAGCACGCGGTTGATCTTCACGCCGGCGCCATCCATGACAGCCTGGCCGGCGATCACGCGCTCGACGCCGCGTGGCTTGTTGACGGTGGTGCTATCGCGCATTGTGTTCTCCTGTTTGGGGGCAGACCCGCCGGAACTCGGCGTCTCCGTCTGCCCCCTAGTTGCGGCAGTCAGCGTTTACACCAAAATCGCGTTGATCTCGGCATCGGCTTGCGCCTGCGCCTTGGCCACCGCTTCCGGGCCCATGCCCATGCCTTCCGCATACACGTAGTGCACGTCGCTCATGCCCAAAAAGCCGAACATGGTATTGAGGTAAGGCACCTGGCTGTCGTGCGCGCTATCGCGGTGCAGACCGCCGCGGGACAGGCCCACATAGACTTTCTTGCCCGTCAGCAGGCCCACGGGACCGTTTTCCGTGTACTTGAAAGTGACGTTGGCGCGGGCAATCGCGTCGAACCAGCTTTTCAGTTGCACGGTGATGCCGAAGTTGTACATCGGCGCGCCAATCACGATCACATCGGCTGCTTGCACTTGCGCAATGAGTGCGTCGTCCAGGGCGATACGGGCCGCTTGGCTTCCCGTGCGCTGGTCGGCTGGCGTGAACAGTGCTTGCAGGGTCGCTTCGTCGAGCACGGGATGCGGTGCGGCAGCGAGGTCGCGGCGTATCAGGCTGGCGTCAGGGTGGCTGGTTTGCACGCGGGCAACGATGGCGTCAGCCAAACGGGTCGAGGCGGAACCGGTGCTGCGGGCGCTGGAATTAATTTGCAGGATGTTCATCTTGTTTCTCCGTGTAGGGTGTCTTGCGATGGATGAACTATAGCAATTCCAAAATTGATGCAGAAGACGTTAAAATGGATAACATTAATCCACTCATGCAACAATCAAAAATATGGATATCGATCCTGGAGATTTGCTACTGTTCGCGCGCGTCATCGAATGCGGCAGTTTCTCGCGCGCCGCCGGGCGCGTGGACTTGCCCAAGTCGACCTTGTCGCGGCGCATTTCGCTACTCGAAGCCAAGCTGGGCGAACGGCTGCTGCTGCGCACCACGCGCAAGCTGGCGCTGACGGAGTTTGGCGCCAGCTTGCTCGAGCATGCGCGCAAGGTGGTCGAGGAAACGGAGGCGGCCGCTGCGCTGGCCCAGCACCGCCAGGCGCAGCCCAGTGGCTTGCTGCGCATTTCCATGCCGGCCGACTTTGGCGACGCGCTGATGCGCGAGGTGCTGGCCGAGTTCGTGCGCCGCTACCCGGCCATTTCCTTGGAGCTGGACTTGTCGGCGCGCCGTGTGGATTTGCGGGAAGAAAATTTTGACCTGGCCATCCGCATGGGCAACTTGCCCGACGACGCAGGCCTGGCGGCGCGCCGCGTGGCCTTCAGCACCCTGGGCCTGTATGCCTCGCCGCAATATGTCAGCGTGCATGGTTTGCCTGAGCATCCCGACGACCTGTACGGTCATGACTTGCTCAGCTTGCCGCGCGCCGTGCATGGCCTCGTGCACTGGACTTTGATGCGTGGCAAGATGACCTGGGAGCGCGACTTGCCTGTGCGCCTGCTGGCAAACTCGCCGGAATTGCTGGTGCGCATGGCGTGCACTGGCGTGGGTATCGCGGCCAGCACGGACCGTTTTGCCAAGGCCTATGTGGCAACGGGCGAATTGGTGCGCGTGCTGCCGGAATGGAGCTTCCCGCTGGTCACGGGCTGGGCCGTGTTTCCAGGTCGGCGTTTGATGCCGGCCAAGACGCGCGCCTTTCTGGACCTGATGCAGGAAATGTACCAAACGGACGCGCCTATTTAGCAGCGCGCCGTGCTGCCTTAAGTGGCTGTGGGCACGTTAGCCATGACGACGCCCAGCTGCACGGGGCCGGCCGCTTGCCAGGCGGCATTGAAATCGAGTGTGCCTTTCGGGAACAGCATGACGACGGTGGAGCCGAGCAGGAAGCGGCCCAGTTCTTCGCCTTGTTTCAACACGATATTGTCGTTGGCATAGCGCCAGTCGCGTACCTGGCCTGTGCGTGGCGGGTTGACGACGCCGTGCCAGACGGTGGCCATGCTGCCGACAATGGTGGCGCCCACCAGGGTCATGACGAAGGGGCCGTTAGCCGTGTCGAATACGCAGACGACGCGCTCGTTGCGGGCAAACAGGCCGGGAATGCCGCGCGCCGTGGTCGGGTTGACGGAAAACAATTCGCCAGGAATATAGATCATGCGCGTCAAGCGGCCATCGCAAGGCATGTGGATGCGGTGGTAGTCGCGCGGGCTCAGGTACAGGTTGGCGAAGCTGCCGTGTTCGAACTGGGCCGCCAGGGCCGCATCGCCGCCCACCAGGGCCGTGGTGCTAAAGCTGTGGCCCTTGGCCTGGAAGATCTGGTCCTTGTCGATGCGGCCGAACTGGCTGATGCGGCCGTCGACGGGGCAGACGTAGTCGGCCTTGGCCAGCGGACGCGCGTCCGGGCGCAGCGCGCGTGTGAAAAAGTCGTTGAAGCTCGCGTAATGCGTGATATCCGGGTCCAGCGCCTCATCCATGTTGACGTTGTAGCGGCCGACGAACCAGCGGATCAGGCGCGTGGTCATGGCGCCGCCCTTGGCACCGGCGATGCGGCCGGCAAAATTGGTCAACGCTCCCTTGGGCAGCAGATACTGAGGCAAAACGGCAAGACGGTCAGACACGATGGGTAGCCTTTGACGGGGTGATGGGAATTGGCGAAAACGCATTATAGCGGCGATGTGGCGCGCAATGATATGCGCCGTATGCCAGGCGGTGCGTTGCGGTCTGCCCCGAATTTAATTTGTTATAGGGATTATTTTCAGGAAACTGTGCCATTCGGGCAAAATTGCCGCACAATGCAGCCGTCCATTTTGTCGCTTTTAGCCATATTTATTCAGCCAACTTTTTTAGCCAGCTCATGATGCCACGCCGTTGCCTCCGTCTTACCGTTATTTGTTCCGCTGTTTTTTTTGCCTGGCATGCCCAGGCCCAGCAATCCGAAACGCCAGCCGGCGCCGAGGCCGCCGCCGCACCGTTGAAGGCAGAGAAGGTCGAGAAGGCCGCTGCGCCTACCATGCAGACGGTCGAAGTCAAGGGCAGCGGCTATGATCCGCGCCGCGACGATACGGCCAGCAAGATGGTTGTCAGCAGCGAAGAAATCCTCAAGTATGGCGACAGCAATGTCACCGACGTGCTCAAACGCTTGCCCGGCATTACTGTTTCCGGTGCGGCAGGGCGCAGCGGGGGCGAAATCCGCATGCGCGGGCTGGGCAGCGGCTATACGCAGATCTTGCTCAACGGCGAACGCGCGCCGGCCGGTTTTTCGCTCGATACCCTGTCGCCCGATGTCATCGAACGCATCGAGATTTTGCACGCGGCCAGCGCCGAGTACAGCACGCAGTCGATTGCCGGCACCATCAACGTGGTGCTGAAAAAGGCCGTGAAGACGGCGCAGCGCGAGCTCAAGCTGGGCGTGCAGGGCAGCGACGTGAGCTTCTCGCCCAGCGTCAACGTGCAACTGTCCGACCGCGACGGCAATTTCTCGTATTCGCTGGCAGGCTCGCTGTTCCGCTACGATTACCACTATGATAATCCCGGGCTGGAACTGGGCTACGCGCCCGATGGCCGGCAAAACCTGCTGCGCCGCACCAACGGCACCGGCGATGGTCGCCCGGAAGGCATCAATGTATCGCCCCGCCTGAACTGGGTGCTGGCCAATGGCGACACTGTGACGGCGCAATTGTTCTTCAATGGCGGGCGCTCGAACCATCGCAATGTCAGCCGTGCCGAGACGCAGCAGGGCTTGCGCCCCGATTACGACAGCAACGCGGGCAGTTCAAGCAACCACAATGCCTTCGGCCGCAGCGATCTGACGTGGATGCACAAGCTGGCCGGCGGCGCCAGGCTGGAACTGAAAGTTGGCGCCTCGGCAGCCCGCAATACGTCCGACAGCTTGCAGCAAGGCTTTATCGATGGCAGCGGCCTGGCCCTGGAACGCAAGGTGGGCGTGAAGGCGACGGAAAATGGCGTCAGTTCGACCGGCAAGTATTCCACGCCATTGCTGCCCGGCCATGCCTTGTCCATGGGCTGGGATGGTGCGCACACGCAGCGTGAGGAATCGCGCCAGCAGCGCGAAGCGGCCCTGGCCGCGTTGGGCGCGCGCCCGCCCCTCAACAGCGACGAAGGTTTCGACGCCACCGTCCAGCGCCTGGCCCTTTTCGTGCAGGACGACTGGGAAATCACGCCGCGCTGGTCGATGTATGCGGGCGTGCGCTGGGAAGGCATCGATACGCGCAGCGCTGGCGACACCTACGCTGCAGTGCAGCAGCGCAGCAGCGTGTGGAGCCCGCTGCTGCAAACCCTGTGGAAGTTGCCTGATACCAAAGGTGATCAGATACGCCTGGCCTTGACGCGCACCTACAAGGCGCAGCCCACGTCGAGCTTGATTCCGCGCCGCAATACCTCGACCAATAATAGCCAGACCGATCCTGACCGCGAAGGTAATGCCTACCTGAAGCCGGAGCTGGCGCTGGGCATCGATGCTTCGTACGAACACTATTGGGCCGAAGGTGCTTTGCTCAGTGCGCGCGCGTCGGCCCGCCGTATCGACGGCTACACGCGCCAGGGCTTGCTGTTCATCAATGAGCGCTGGGTGTCCAAGCCCGTCAACGATGGCCGTGCCAATACGCAGACACTGGAACTGGAAGCGAAGTTCCCGCTGCGCGCCGTCTTGGCTGCGCCCGTGCCAGCCATCGACTTGCGCGCCAGCATCAGCCGCAATTGGTCGCAGGTGGAGCAGGTGCCGGGGCCCAATAACCGGCTCGACCAGCAAACCCCGGTCAGCGGCAACTTTGGCCTCGATTACAAGACCCCGGACGGCGTGCTGACGACGGGCGGCAGTTTTAACTTCCGCAACGGCGGCCCCGTGCGCGTCACCGAGCGCCAAAGCGCCTACACGTCGCCGCGGCGCGACCTCGACCTCTATGCCTTGTGGAAGTTCGATGCGAAGAATCAGCTGCGCCTGGCGATATCGAACTTGCTGGCGCAAGACTTTGAAAGCGACACCATCTATACCGACGCCAGCGGCACGATAGCGCGCAACAGTATGTCGCCCAGCTCGCCGCAGGCGCGTGCGACCCTGGAAATGAAGTTCTGAGCGCGCTGCTCATGTGCCACTCAGGTGCCACTGAGGTGCTGAAAACCCCGGCCGGCATCCCCGCTGGCCTATAATCTCGGCAATCGCGCGCACGGCTGGTCCGTGCGCGCCACCTTTTCATTTGCCAAGATTGCCTTTCACATGACGTTTTCCTCCCTCGGCCTGATCGATCCCCTGGTCCGCAAACTTGACGAGCTCGGCTATGCCAAGCCGACGCCCGTGCAGGCGCAAGCGATTCCTGCCGTCTTGGCTGGGCGCGACCTGATGGCCGCCGCCCAGACGGGCACGGGCAAGACGGCCGGTTTTGCCGTGCCGCTGTTGCAGCGCCTGACTCTCGATGGCGTGGTGGCGCCCCAGTGCGTGCGCGTGCTGGTGCTGGTACCCACGCGCGAACTGGCCGAGCAAGTCTATGCCAGCTTTCGCAGCTATGGCGGCAACTTGCCGCTGCGTAGCTTTGTCGCCTATGGCGGCGTGCCCATCGAGCCGCAGATCAGCAAATTGCGCAAGGGCCTCGACGTGCTGGTGGCCACGCCGGGCCGCCTGCTGGACTTGCAGACGCAGGGCGCCGTCAAGTTCGAGCAAGTGCAAACGCTGGTGCTCGACGAAGCGGATCGCATGCTTGACCTGGGCTTCGAGCGCGAGCTCGATATCTTGCTGATGACCATGCCCAAGCAGCGCCAGACCCTGCTGTTCTCGGCCACTTTCTCGGACGCCATCCGCGCCATGGCGAAAACCATGCTGAAAGACCCTATCTCGGTGGAGGTTAGCGCGCGTAACAGTACGGTCAAGGCCGTCAAGCAATCGGTGATCGTGTGCGACAAGAAACGCAAGCCCGAACTGTTTTTGCACCTGCTGAAGAAAAAGCGCTGGGGCCAGGTATTGGTTTTTGTCAAGACGCGCAAGGGTGTCGAGTTACTGGTCAATACCTTGCTGGAGCAGGGCCTGCGCGCCGATTCGATTCATGGCGACAAGACGCAGCCGAACCGCCTGCGCGCGCTGGCCCGTTTCAAGGCGGCCGAGGTGCAAGTGCTGGTGGCCACCGACGTCGCTGCCCGCGGCCTCGATATCGATCAATTGCCCGTCGTCGTCAATTTCGACTTGCCCAGCGTGGCGGAAGACTACATCCACCGCATCGGCCGCACGGGCCGCGCGGGCGCCTCGGGCGAAGCGATATCGCTGGTCTGTGCCGACGAGGTGGAATTGCTGTCGGCCGTGGAAGCGCTGACGCGGCAAACCCTCAAACGCAATGAGGAGCCCGGTTTCGAGGCGGAACACCGTGTGCCGGGCACGTCAGCCGGTGGCGCCATTCAGAAGAAGGCTGTCAAGGTGCTGGCGCCGAAGGCGGCTGAGCGGGCCAAGAAGCGCCGTTTTTATAAATAATCGGGGGCGTACATCATCGCAGGTGCAAGCGACGCTGCACGGATAGGCCATTCGTGCCATCATGCGTGTATGACTTCGATACCTTTATTCCCGCTCAATACGGTGCTGTATCCCGATGGCTATCTGCCTTTGCAGATCTTCGAGGTACGCTATCTGGACATGATACGTCAGTGCATCAAGAGCGAGCAGCCGTTCGGCGTGGTGCAATTGCTGGACGGCGCGGAAGTGCGCAAGCCGGTCCAGCAGGAAACCCTGGCGCCGGTGGGAACCTTGGCGCGCGTCGTCGACTGGGCGGCGCCCCTGCCGGGCTTGCTGCAAATTAAATGCATGGGCTTGCAGCGCTTTCACATTGTTTCCAGCGAGCAGCTGAAGCACGGCTTGTGGATGGCGAACATTGAAATCTTGCCATCCGATAAAGTCATCGCTCTTCCCCAAGAGCAGCAGAACGTGGCCGATGCGCTCGGTGCCCTGATACGCACCTTGCAGGAGCAAAAGATCCCGCCCGAGCAGATGCCTTTGCAGCCGCCTTACCGGCTCGACGAATGCGGCTGGGTGGCGAACCGCTGGTGCGAGTTGCTATCCCTGAGCGCCATGCAAAAGCAATTGCTGCTAAGCCAAGACAATCCCGTGCTGCGCCTGGAGCTGGTGCAAGATATGCTGACGGAAAACGGCTTGCTGGAAGAATAAGGCCTGTCAAAACCTATTGCGCGTCGCGGGTCGCGGCCCCCGATGCTCGCTGCGCATTCGTACGGCTGTGCTTTTTAGCCTCGACTCCTATCGGCTCGCGATAGTTTTGTGAGGTGCTCTAATCGTCGCACGGCGCATGTTTGCACACGCTTTTGTTGTGTAATTGCAATTTCTATTGAGAAATACTTTACGCTTTGGCGCCACTGGCATAAGATGATGCCTCTGGGCAAGATTGTCCTGAGTCACATTCATGAGTAGACGATAATGGCAAAAGTAAGCGCAGAACAGATCAATGCGGCAATGGAAGCGATGACCGGCGAAGGGCAGGCCATCACGGTGCGCGCCTTGCGTGAACGTTTGGGCAACGGCGCCTGCCAGGGCACCATCAGCAAGCTCTTGCAGCGCCGCAAGGCAGGTGCGCAGCGCCAGATCGCTGCCGCCGCCGAACTGTCGCCCGTGCTGCAGCAAGCGATTCTCGATTATGTAGGACAGGAATTAAGCGCCAGCCACAGCGCGCACGAAGCCGAGATGAACGACAACCAACAGGAATTGATGGACCTGGCCAGCGAGAACGAGCGCCAGCAAGAGCTGCTCGACTTGCAGGCGGGCGAGCTGGAAACCCTGCGCGAGGAACTCGCGCGTGAGCGGCAAGTGGCCAACCAGGCCCGTACCGACTTGGCCAAGGCGCAGCTGCGACTGGAAGGGTTGCCACGCCTGGAAGAGGCGGCCGAGCAGGCACGCATGGACTTGGCCAAGGCGCAATTCAAGCTCGAAGGCATTCCACGCCTGGAAGAGGCTGCCGAAGCGGCGCGCGCCGAACTGGTCCAGGCCCAGCTCAAGCTGGAAAGCCTGACGCGCGTGGAAACGGAACTGGCCGCCGCGCGCCTGGAGCTGGAAGCGGAACGCGAAGAGCTGGGCGAAACGCGTGCCGAACTGGACGAGGAGCGCACCTTGCGCATCAAGGCGCAGCAGTTCATCGTCGATCCCATCTTCAAAACTCCTGTCTGAGGACACCTGACCAAACCTGCTGCGCTTTGGTATAGGCGGCTTGCGATGCTCACCGTGCTATAGCACGGTTGCGCTTCTCGGCCACCTCTACCTTGCGCTCGCGACGGTTTTGTCAGGTGTCGATGCGTTCCTGGGTGACCCTGGCGGGCGATATCACTGTTTTTTGCTGGCTTGCACTCTGCCTTGCCACCACGCTGATGCGCGCGGTCGGGCCTTGCTGGCTTAAAATGGCGCACTGTCGCGTCCTGCAGTGACGTCTTGATCGCAAAGAAGGTTTATGTCCGTAGAAAAAGAAGTGCCGCTGCCGCTTGCGGCCACCCCTCTATCCCTGCGCGCGCTGCCGCCCAGGCCGCCAGCACAATCGAGTTCGCCCGAAGCCGCACTTGCACGCAAGCAGGCACGCGAAGACAAGGATGCGCAGGTGCGCGGCGTGACGTCCATCGACGCCATGCGCGAGGCCATCAAGCAGGCGGCGCGTGATTTACCCACCATCAGTGAAGTGCCGCGCCTGGGCATGCTCGGCGCCGCAGCCTTTCGCGCGCGCGCCGCGCTTGGCTTGCCCTTCCTGATGCGCGGGCTCGTCGAGCGCTGGCCTGTGTCGGCGCTGGGCCCCGAAGTGTTGCGCCAGCAGTTCAGCCACTTGCCCGTGCGTGCGCGGGTGGGCGACTACGTCAACACCGCGTTTGCGGTCGACCGCGCCATGCAGGACATGTCGATGGGGCAATACCTGGACTTGGTGGCAGAGGGCCAGTACGCGCTGCCGCCATACCTGGGCAATCTGGAATTGCGTGAATTGAACCGCCTGTGCCACTGGCCCACGTATTTCGACAAGATGGGCCCGCCGCGCTTTTGGGTGGGGCCGGCCGGCACGGTCACGCCCTTGCATTGCGATTATGACGACAATATCTTCGCCCAGGTATGGGGCCGCAAGCGCATTTTCCTGTCGCCGCCGCACCACGATGCCTTTCTCTATCCCAGCGAAGCGAACGCCATCCTGTTCGGTTCGCCGTTCGACCCGGAAGCGCCCGATTTCGAGCGTTTCCCCCTGGCGCGCCAGGCCAGCATGGTCGAATGCATCGTCGAGCCTGGCGACATGCTGTACGTGCCCGCCGGCTGGTACCACCAGGTGCGCGCGCTGACGTTCTCGCTGTCTTCGAACCGCTGGGCCAGGGCCATGCCGCTGGCCCTGCATGGCGGGGCGACGTTGCAGCGTAGCGGATTAATCTGAGGGCGCGATGGCTTCGCCATCGGCGCGCAGGCGCTTGGGCCGCCATTCGCTGACAATGCCTGCAGCGATGATCAATAGCGCGCCCACGATGGCCAGGGTTGGCAGCCGCTCGCCGGCGATACGCCCGATCACCCCGGCCCAGACTGGCTCGCCCGCATAGATCAGTGTCGCCTTCGTGGCAGAGATGCGCTTTTGCGCCCAGTTCATCACATATTGGATCAGCGCGCTGGCGCAGCCCAGGGCAAGCACGCTGAAGATGAACGTCTTGCTGAGCGCTGGCGGCGCTTCGCCCATGACCGGCATCAGCAGCAGGGCGATCAATGACGCCGTGCCCAGCTGCACGATGGTCACGCGCAAGATGTTCAGCTGCGGCGAGACGCGGCTGATGAGGATGATTTCCAGGGCAATGGCGATGGCGCCTACGGCCGTCATCAGTTCGCCCTTGCCTACACCCATGCTCAGGCCATCGGTGCCTGTGAGTAGCAGCAAGCCGACGAAAGCTAGCACGACGGCTATCCATACTGCGATGCGGGGCCGCCGCTTGAATACCAGCCATTGCACCAGCGGCACGATGGGCACATAGAAGGCCGTGATGAAGGCCGATTTACTGCTTGTGATATGCATCAAGCCATAGGTTTGCAGCGCATAGCCGCCAAAGATGCTGACGCCGATGGCCATGCCGATAAACAGCTCGGCCCTGCTCAGCTGGCGCAACTGGCCGCGGCAAATGAGGGCGCCGATGCTGGCGGCGACGGCAAAGCGGGCAGCAACAAAGGCCAGTGGGCCGCTGACCGTCATGGCATGCTGCACGACGAGAAATGTACCGCCCCAGATGACGGTGATGGCGATCAGGGCCAATTCGGGCAGGCCGAAGGCGGGCGGGGGACTTGCGTGTGTTTTCATGGGAGGCTATGCTATGAGCAAAATATTTCCCATCATCATAGGAGCAATATATTGCGCAGTCAAGCCGAAGCGGAAGCCGGTGGCGTGCTCGAGCACCTGGCCAAAAATCTGCGGCGCTTGCGCCTTGCCGCCGGTCTCAGTCAGGAGGAGTTGGCGCGCCGCTCAGGGCTCAGCCGGCGCATGGTCAACGGCGTCGAGGCGGGCAGCACCAACATCAGCCTGGCTAACCTCGATCACGTGGCCGCTGCCTTGGGCGTGGCATTTGTCGACCTGGTGCAGCCGCCACGGCAGCGGCACGAGAGCCTGCGCGTACTGATGTGGCAAAGTGCATCGCAAGCCAGCCAGGCCGTGCTGCTGGGCGCCACGCCCGCCAGCCGTCAGGTGGAGCTGTGGTCGTGGACGCTGGCGCCGGGCGAGCGCTATGATGCGCAAGCCGATCAGGCCGGCTTCAGCGAAATGCTGTACGTGCTCGAAGGCCAGTTGCAGCTCGTGCTGGCGGCGGAAACCAGGCACCTGGCCACCGGCGATTTTTTCGTCTTCAGCAGCGCGCAAGCGTATGCCTACGTCAATGCCGGCGTATCAACCTTGCGTTTTACGCGCAATGTGGTGAGTTGAGAGGACGCTCCATTGCCACGCCAGCTCGCAACTGGCGCCTGGCAAATCGAGCCGGGCATCATTGATGCTTCGCATGGTAAGCGTGAAGACGGTTGTTGCAGAAACCTACTCTGGAATACGCCGATATTGTCGATATTTTGCGTCATCTGTCCAGCTCCTTGGCACGAAGGCGCTTGGCGTGGCCGCTGCGCTGCGCCCTATAAATGCCCGCGTGGCCGGAAAACAGGTAGGCCACGACGCAGGCGATGGCGGCATAGACGCCGATCTCGGCGCCGAACAGTTCCATCGCCATCAGCGTCGAGGCGATGGGCGTATTGGCGGCGCCCGCAAACACGGCAACGAAGCCGATGGCGGCCAGCAAGGTGGCTGGTTGCTGCAGTAGCGGGCCCAGCGCATTGCCCAGGGTCGCCCCGATGAAGAACAGGGGCGTCACTTCGCCACCCTTGAAGCCGGTGCCCAGCGAGACGATGGTAAATGCCATCTTGCCCAAGAAATCCCAGGCGGGCAGCGGTGTCTTGAGCGCGTCGACGATGGTGGGAATGCCCAGGCCGATGTATTTGTCTGTACCGAGCAGCCAGACGGCGACAGCGACGACGAGGCCGCCTATCAGCGGGCGCAGCGGCGCATAGGCGATCTTGCGTTTCATCAAGGCACTCAAGCCGTGCGTGGCTTGCGCGAATATTTTGCCGGTCATGCCGAACAGCACGCCGGCGATCACCATCGCGCACAAAGTCCAGGCCGAAAGGGCGGGGATCAAAGGCGCGGCGTAATGCGTATGCTGAATGTTGAATAACTGCCCCCACAGCAAGCCCACCTGGTCGGCGATGACGGCGGCGGCCAGGCAGGGCAGCATGGCTTCATAGCGCAAGCGGCCGATGGCCAGCACTTCCAGGCCGAAGAGCGCGCCCGCCAGCGGCGTGCCGAAGACAGAGGCAAAGCCGGCGCTGATGCCGGCCATCAGGATGATGCGTCGGTCTTCATTGTTCAAGCGAAACATGCGCGTCAGCTGGTCGGCCAGCGCGCCGCCCATTTGCACGGCCGTGCCTTCGCGCCCGACAGAGGCGCCGAACAAATGCGACATTAGCGTGCCGCCCAGCACCAGTGGCACCATGCGCAGCGCAATGATTTTTTTCGGCGCGTGAATTTCATCGATGAGCAGGTTCGCGCCGCTTTCGACAGTGCTGCCGTAGCGTAAGTACAGCCAGCCGACAGCAAAGCCCGCCACCGGCAACAGCCAGATCAGCCAAGCGTGCGCCAGGCGCGTGCGCGTGGCCCAGTCGAGGGCGAACAGGAAGCCGGCCGAGGCCGTTCCAGCGAGCACGGCCACAGCAAAGGCCAGCAGCAGCCATTTCAACAAATGCTGTAACAGATCGGTGAGGGCGCTCAGGCGTTGCATCGGGCATCCAGTCAGGGTTGATGGGGGGCTAGCTTACAGGCTCAGCTCGGCCACCAAAACCTGGCCGATGGCCCGCTGTTCCTCCAGGATGGCGCGTAGGTGGTGGGGGCGCGTCTTGACATTGGTCATCACCACGCGCAGCACATTGGTCGGGCCAGGGTAGCGCGTCGATTCGAGCACCGTGCGCGAGACGAAGCTGTGGCCTTGCGCCTTTTGGCGGTTTTGCAGCTTGGCGTTGAGCGTATTGAGCTGCTTGTTCAGCTCGCTCGCCGCATCGTCCTGGCCGCTGGCCAGCAAACTTTCCATGCGCTGGCGCAAGTGCGCGGGCACGTAGCGGTAGGTCAGAATAAAGGTGTCCGAGCGCGTCAGCAGTTCGAAGTCTTGCTGCTCGGCCAATAGCTGCTGCAGCTGGCCGGACAGGGTAGCGGCCTGCTGCAGCAAGGTGGTGTAGCCGGACACACCGAGCACCTTGAACGAAGTCCACAGTTTCAAGGCGTCGAAGCGGCGCGAGCCTTCCAGCGAAGTCTGGCCCAGGTCGCCTGAATTGTCGCGCAAAATGTAGTTGGCGTTGTGTTTCAGCAAGTTCAGGCTAGTGCTGTCCTTGAACAGCACCATGCTTTGCGCCATCGGCAGCCATAGCAGCTTATGCCCGTCGATGACGACGGAGTCGGCCAGGGCGATGCCGTCGTACAGCGCGCGGTACTGTTGCGCGATCAAGAGGGCGCCGCCCCAGGCCGCATCGACATGGAACCAGATCGATTCGCGCGCGGCAATGGCTGCCATGGCGGCCAGTGGATCAATGGCCCCCGTTTCCGTCGTGCCGGCGATGCCGACCATGGCGACGACCTTGATATTGCGCGATTTCAAATCGCGTATGCTTGCCTCCAGCGCGGCGACATCGATGCGGTTGTCGCGGTCGACGGCCACCAGGTGCAAGGCGTTTTCGCCTAGCCCCAGGGTCGCCAGCGCCTTTTTCACGGAATAATGGCTGCGCGCCGAGCCGATCACGGCCAGCCCCGCGTAGCTCGATTCCTGCATGGTGGCAAACAGGCCCCGCTTGCGCGTGCCGGGCAGCTGCTGCTCCAGCGCTACGGCCAGAGCCGTCAAATTGCCCATGGTGCCGCCATTGACGACATTGCCCAGCGCGCCGCTGGTAGCGGCCATCGCTTGCGCGTAGATCTGTTCGGGCTGCTGGTAGATCTGACGGTGCAGCCAGCCCAGGATCTGCTTTTCGATCAGGGTCGACACATACGCCGTCTCGATCTTGACCTGGTTCTGATTCAGCGTGGCCGTAAACGCTTCGGCCAGCACGCTGATCCAGGGCAAGGCCTGCGTCATATGGCCGATGTATTGCGGATGGTTCAGCTGGGCCGTATTGGCCAGCACGGTGGTGTCGAGCTCTTGCAGGAAATCGGTCACGGCCATGCCGTGCGCGGGCAGGCAGGTGTCGGACAGCTGCGTCAGCAGTTGCGCGTACGGCGTGTGCGGATACGGCGTGTCGCGCTCAGCGGCCAGCCAGCCACCGAGCATGCGCAGCGCCTGCTGTAGGGGGGCGGGCGAGCGTTGCAGCGCATCGATGGAAAAATGCTGCTGCAGCAGTTGTTCGATAGCGGAGTCGGTCATTAGCTATGTTTCAATATATGGTGACCCTAAGACAAGTGCTGGGGTCGGACCCTCAGGGTCCGACCCCAGACTATGCTGTTGGGTTAGGCAAAAAAATAGCCCAGGCGGAGACGGGATTCTACCCGACTCCGCTTGGGCGCATCAGTTTGCTATTACTGTCTATGATCAGAAGTAGTTGAGGCCCAGTGCCGACTTGACTTCATCTGCCGTGCGGGCCGCCACTTCGCGTGCCTTGAACGTGCCTTCTTTCAGCATCTGGATGACTTGACCCTTGTCTTTGGCGAACTCTTCGCGGCGGGCGCGGATCGGCGCCAGCATTTCCTGCAAGACCAGGTCGAGGCGTTTCTTGACGATGCTGTCGCCCAGGCCACCGCGTACATAGTGGGCTTTCATCTCGGCCAGCGCCGCTTTTTCCGGGTCGAACGCGTCCAGGTAAGTGAAGGCGATATTGCCCTCCAGGTGGCCCGGGTCTTCCACGCGCAGGTGCAGCGGGTCGGTGTAGACTTTTTTCACGGCGGCCGTGATTTCAGCCGAGGTCGCGCCCAGGTTGATGGTGTTGCCCAGCGACTTGCTCATCTTGGCCTTGCCGTCGATGCCGGGCAGGCGGCCGATATCGGGCACCAGCGCCTTGCATTCCATCAGCACTTCGCGGTTGTACATGCGGTTGAAGCGGCGCACGATTTCATTGGTTTGCTCGATCATGGGAATCTGGTCTTCACCCACGGGCACCACGCCGGCCTTGAAAGCCGTGATGTCGGCCGCCTGGCTGGCCGGGTAGGTCAAAAAGCCGGCCGGGATGTCGCGTTCGAAGCCGCGCAAACGGATTTCTTCCTTGACGGTAGGGTTGCGCTCGAGGCGCGCCACGGTAACGATGTTCAGGTAGTAAAAGGTCAGCTCGGCCAGTTCCGGGATTTGCGACTGGATGAACACGGTCGTCTTGGTCGGATCGATGCCGACGGCCAGGTAATCGAGCGCCACTTCGAGGACGTTGCGGTGCACCTTGTCGATGTCATCCATATTGTCGGTCAGCGCCTGCGCGTCAGCGAGCATGATGAATTGCTTGTAGTTGTTCTGATACGAAACGCGGTCGCGCAAGCTGCCCACGTAGTGGCCCAGGTGCAAGGGGCCGGTAGGGCGGTCGCCCGTTAGGATCACGGATTGCGCAGCGATGGCGGCGGCCGACAGCGGTGCCGCTGGTGCATTATCGGTGTCGGTGTCGGTGGCGTTTTGGGTGTCGCGAGTATTAGGCAAGCTCATCAAGTTTCCTTTCGAGCCGCCTGCATCGGGGATGATCCAGGCTGGAGCCTGTTACGCCACCGATCGAGGCGGCGTGGATCAAATTCACATCACTATGCAGTGGCCGCGCGAAAGTGAGCGGGACCACCAATTCAAGCAGGCGTGTTGTGAAGGGATAAATTTCATGCCGTTATGGTTGCAGTTCGTACGCATTCTGTCAAGTTGCGTGCCGATATATCTGCTGCGCTGCGTCAGAGGCTAGCCTTCTGTAGAACTTGCTTTCCGGGTACTATTGTCGTTCGGCCATTTTTGTCTGGCATGAATCCATTGGAGAACAATATGCGCGTGTCGTCCCCCGTCCGGCTCACCGGCCTGGCCCTGGCTGTCAGTTTTCTGTGCAGTTCGCTCTTTGTTGCACCCGTTCTGGCGCAAACGCTAGCGATGACGCCCGATATCGGTGCCAAGCTGGTGATGCCCGACCTGAACGATTACGTCAAGCGCGTGGTAATGATCCCCATGCGCGACGGCGTCAAGCTGTACACGGTAATCGTCGTGCCGAAAGATGCCAAGAGAGCGCCGATCATGCTGACGCGCACGCCGTACAACGCGGCCCGCCGCGCCCAGCGCGCGACCAGCGCCAGCATGCTGGCCACCTTGCCGCAGGGCGACGATACCCTGGTGGAAAACGGCTACATCCGCGTGTTCCAGGACGTGCGCGGCAAGCATGGCTCGGAAGGCGACTACGTGATGACGCGCCCTGTGCGCGGCCCGCTGAACCATACCAAGGTCGATAACGTCACGGATGCGTGGGACAGCATCGACTGGCTGTCGAAGAATATTCCGGAGAGCAATGGCAAGGTGGGCATGCTGGGTTCCTCGTACGAGGGCCATACGGTGTTGATGGCCCTGGTCGATCCGCATCCGGCGCTGAAGGTGGCCATACCCATGAGCGCCATGGTTGACGGCTGGCGCGGCGATGACTGGTTCCACAACGGCGCCTTCCGCATGCCGAGCCTGTCTTACCTGGCATGGCAGACAAGCGTGCGCGGCGGCGGCGAGGCGCCCGTGCTGGGTGTCTATGACGATTACGACGCCTACCTGCGCATCGGCTCGGCCAGCGATTACGCGAAGAAATTCGGCATCGACAAGCTGACTTACACAAAAAAGCTGTTCGAACACCCGGCTTACGATAGTTACTGGCAGGAACAGGCACTCGACAAGATCCTCGCCAAGCGTCCTTTGACTGTACCCACCATGCATGTGGTGGGGCAGTGGGACCAGGAAGATATCTATGGGCCCTACGCCAGTTACGCGGCGATGGAAGGGCGCGACAAGCACAACAAGCGCAATTACCTGGCCATTGGTCCATGGCGTCATAGCGGCGTCAACTACGACGGTTCCAGCCTGGGTGCTCTGCGGTTTGACGGCGATACGGCGCGTCAGTTCCGCGAAAGAGTCATGCAGCCCTTCCTCAATCAATACCTGATCGATGGCGCGCCGGACGCCAATACGGCGCCCGTGGTGTCATACCAGAGCGGCACGAATCAGTGGCAGCGCCTGCAGCAGTGGCCATTGGCTTGCGAGAGTTGCGAGACCAAGCTGACACCGATTTACCTGCACGATGGCTACAAACTGGGCTTTGCGCCAGCGCACGTGGCGCAGGATGCGGTCGTCGGCGCCTACGATGAATACGTGGCCGACCCGGCGAAACCCGTGCCGTTTGTCGCGCGTCCCGTGCGCCTTGGCGATGGCGACCAGTGGAAACCATGGCTGGTCAGCGACCAGCGCGGCTATGCGGACCGTACGGATGTGCTCAGCTATGTTTCCGAGCCGTTGCGACAGGCCGTGCGCATCGCCGGCGCGCCGATGGTGAACCTGTTTGCCGCCACCAGCGGCACGGATGCCGACTGGGTGGTGAAATTGATCGATGTGTATCCGGACGAAGTGCCATCGCAGCCGGCCATGGGCGGCTATCACTTGGGCGTGGCGATGGATATCTTCCGCGGCCGTTATCGGGACAGCCTCGAACATCCGACGGCCATTCCAGCGGGCAAGGTGGAACGCTATCGCTTCGCCTTGCCGAACGCCAACCACGTCTTCCTGCCTGGCCACCGCATCGCCGTGCAAGTGCAATCGAGCTGGTTCCCTCTGTACGACCGCAATCCGCAAACCTTCGTGCCGAACATCTTCCTGGCCCAGCCAGGCGATTACAAGAAGGCCACGCAGCGCGTCTACCACGCGGCAGGTGCGGCCAGCGCGATCGAGTTGCCGATAGCGCCGCTTGAGGCGCGCTAGGCGGCATGCAAGAGGGCAGCAAACAGAACGACGGCGATACCCAGGCCCGGCAGGCCTGGGTGCTTAGCGCGGACGTATGCTGAGCGTTAATATTTCCTGGCTGTGATGGCGCTGGAAGCTTTCCATCAGGATGCCTGAGCGGGCCGCCTTGTCCAGCAATTCGCGCAGGGTTGCCTGGTCTTGCGCCGTCAGCGACTTGTGCGACAGGTAGATGCCGCTCATGCCCCATGGTAATTCCGGCAGCCCTTCCAGGCGTAAGCGGTCGACCAGGCCGTACACGCGTGCATCGTTTTGCGCCACCCCGGCCAGGATGGTGGGCGCCATGATGGTGGCATCGATGAAGCCGCTTTGCATCAGGCGCGCCACGGAGAGCACGTCGACTTCGTAGGATAGCCGCCCCTGTCTATTGAGCTCTTTCGCCAGCGCCTGGTACGCCGTGCCGTAGTCGTAGCCGCGCACCAGTGCCAAGCGCAATTCGCGCCGCTCGAGTAATTCCTGCACGTTGTTGACGGGCGCGCGCGTGCCCTGCAACGAGATCAGCATGGGGCGGTTGCCCAGCATGGGGATGAACAGGCCATGCTGGTTGCGCCGCGGTGTGCGGCTGGCCGGGATCAGCAGGTCGGCCTTGCCCGTCTCGAACATCGCCTCCAGGCGCGCGCGCGGCACGGCGGTGAAGATGAAATTGCAGCCGAGCTTGGCACCCATGCTGCGCAGCAAGTCGGGATAGATGCCGCCGATGCTGGCGCCATTGACCACCACGCTGGCGCCGACCGCCGAGACGGGCACCTGTATGTCGCGCGAGCATTGCGCAGCTGCGAGCAGGGGCAGCGCCAGCGCCAGCAGGGTCACGCTTCGGCGCCAAGCGCTGGAATAAAAGTCAGTCATACCGATCCTCGCTCACCATCGAATCGCCGACGTCGGCAACGCCCGCATGATGATGTTATTTTCGCCTATTTATTTCTAAAATACCATATTATCTCGCGGGCTATTTTGTGGTGGAAAGCCTCAGACTGGCCCGGCCGCGTGCCTTGAAGTAGCGCCAGGCTACCACGACGCCCAGGGTTTGCATGATGGCGCACAGAAAGAAGGTACTGCCGATGCGCCAGTCCTGCGGCGCCAAATGGCTTACTTCACCGAGGATCATGCTGCCGAGCAAGGGCATGATGATGATGCCCAGGCTGCTGATCGATTGCAGCGAGCCCATCAGTTCGCCCTGTTCGCTGGCGGCGGACGCCTTCGAGATGATGCCTTGCAGGGCCGGGCCGGCGGCAAAGGCCAGCAGGTTGCACAAGATCAGCGCATACATCATCCAGCCTTGCGTGGCCAGGCCGTACAGCAGGTAGGTGAGGGCGCCCGAGGTCATGCCCAGCAGCGACAAACGTACTTCGCCAAAACGCTTGATCAACATGCCCAGCAAGCCCGCCTGCACCACGGCCGCGCACAGGCCCACGCAGAACAGGGCGATACCGTTCTGGCGCGGCGTCCAGTCGAAACGGAAATGCGTGTACAGCACCCAGGTGGTGTTAAGCATCATTTGCGCAAACGTCATCAAGCCGAAAGCGAGCACCAGGCCGCGGATGTCTGTGCGGCGCACCAGTTTCATCAGGGCGGCGAACGGATTGATGCGCGCCAAAGTAAAGGGCGGGCGCGGACCCGGTTGCAGCGATTCGGGCACGCAGAAATAGCCGTAGATGAAATTGGCCGCCGATAGCCCCGCCGCCACGTAAAACGGCAAGTGCAGATTGATCTCGCCCAGCAGGCCGCCCAGCATGGGGCCGCAAATGAAGCCCAGGCCAAAGGCGGCGCCTATCTTGCCGAAGCTCTTGGCGCGGTTGTCCGGCGTGGAAATGTCAGAGGCATAAGCGGACGCGACAGACATGCTCGCTGACGAGACGCCGCCGATGATGCGGCCGATGAACAGGCAGGCCAGGTTGGGTGCCCAGCCCGTGGCAAGAAAATTGATGCCCATGCCGGCCATCGAGTACAGCAGCACGGGACGGCGTCCGACGCGGTCGCTGATGGCGCCCAGCATGGGCATGAAGATGAACTGCAGCAAGCCGAAGACGGCCGCCATGATGCCGTACCAGAACGCTTGCTCATCCTTGCCGCTGACAAAATCACCGATCAGGATGGGCAGAACGGGCACCACCAGGCCGATGCCCAACATGTCGATGAAGACGCAGACGAGGATGAAATTGAGCTTGCCCGCGCGCGCGGACGCGGTGGGAGCAGACGGGGAATGGTTGTCGGGGCGGCTTGTGTCGGACATGCATGCTTTCGGCGTGCCCCCCGCGCCGCCATGCGGCCTGCGGGGGGCAGTTGTTGGCGTTGCGTCGGCGCTTTGCAGGTTTTTTGCTGCGGCGCGGCGCGATAGCTGGGCCTTGTATTATAGAGAGCATGCGCGCCGCTGGCTATCGCCACCCACGCTAGGGTGTGCCCACTCCGCAGCAAAGGCGGCGCGAAAATCGGTCAGTACTGCCAGGCGCTGTGCGGCCAGCTTGCGACCCGCTGCCGTTTGCATCTGGGCGGGCAGCTTGTCGAGCTTGGTGACGATATGGTCGAGTGCGTATGCCTGGTCATCGAGTGCGCGATGTTCGGCCAGCGGATCGCTGTCATGCGCGAGGGCGCTGTCCATGCGCGCCGCCGTATAGAACAGGCGTGCCAGTCCTACGGCCCCCAGCGCATCGATGCGGTCGGCATCTTGCACGAGTTGCGCTTCGATGGTGTGTGGTACCAGATTGGCGGAAAAGCTGTGCGTTTCGATGGCGTGCGCCACGCCGGCCAGTTTTTCTGCCGGAAAATCGAGCTCGGCCAGTTGGCGGCAAGCCAGCGCTGCCGCCTGGCGCGAAGCGAGGTGGCGCTCGCGATGGTTTTTCGGCAGGTTGACCAGATCGTGCAAATAGCAGGCGGCCATCACGGTGAGGGCGTCGGCCTGCGCATGCTCACGCAGCAAGATAGTGGCATTGCGCCAGACGCGCTGCAGGTGGTTGATGTCGTGGGCGCGGTCGTCATCGAGGCCCGCCGTGGCCAGTGCCAGCAGCCGTGGTTGCCATTGGGAAAGCAAAGAATGCATGGTTTAACGGTGGTAAGAGCAGGGGCTGCAGTGTGGCATACAACGCCGCCGCGTGTGTATATGGGCCTTGCCTCCACGCCTGCCGCATTTGCCATATCAATGGTATTTCGAGAAAGCATCTTCCCGTCAAGCGCTCTTTTTTAGTGCATGTAACATTTACATGGGGTAGTATTGCCTCGCGGAAATTTAATGCATAAGCTAATTACTAGAAAATATTTGCAAAAAATGCATAACTGACGCCCTTCATTGCTGTGTGGATGGCGCGTCACGCCCAAGGCGCACGTGCAGCGTGCCCTGGCCTGCGCATCAGGCGCGTTAACGAAAGGATTACGAAAGGATCATCATGAATACCATGTCCAACGATGCTGGCGCAGCCGTTGCCAAGGCTGCCGAATACCTGGCCTTTACCCTGGGGCGGGAAGAGTATGGCATCGACATCCAGAAAGTGAGCGAAATCCGCAGCTATGAAACGCCGACCCGCGTCGCCAACGCGCCCGAGTTCGTCAAGGGCGTGCTCAACTTGCGCGGCATCATCGTGCCGATCGTCGACATGCGCATCAAGTTCAATCTGGGCACGCCCGGCTATGACCAGTTCACCGTCGTCATCATCCTCAATATCGGCAACCGCGTGGTGGGCATGGTCGTGGACCGCGTATCCGACGTGACGACCTTGCTGCCGGAACAGATCAAGCCGGCGCCAGACATGGGTCACGCGATCAACACCGACTATGTGATTGGCCTGGGCACGCTCGACGAGCGCATGCTGATCCTGGTCGATATTGACCAGTTGATGTCCAGCGCCGACATGGGTTTGATCGAGAAACTGGCTGCGTAATGGTGCGTGCATAGAATTTCCCTGCATATGCTCAAGAACTACTGACATTAAGTATTGCATATCGTTTCCGTAGGGCGCACGCTATTGCATGTTCCTCGCGCACGCTGCAAGCGAGCCGTGCAACAGTGTATTTGGCGGGACAAATGTGGTGGCGTTCGCCATGCTGTCCCTGGGTTGGCTGCAGAGCCTCTCTTCAGAATATTAGGATAGTTCACATGAATTTGTTAAGAAACGTCAGCATCGGGGTGCGTCTGGGATTGGGGTTTTCCATCATTTTGCTGTTTTCCATGCTCATCACCGGCATCAGTGTCTGGCGCCTGAATGACGTGGCCGGCGCCACGCGTACGATGATGGAAGAGCCGCTGGCCAAGGAACGCTATATTTCTGACTGGTATACGCGCATCGATAGCGCCGTGCGGCGCACGATCGCCATCGCCCGTAGCAGCGACAGCTCGCTGAGCGGCTATTTTGCTGAAGAGTCGAAGGTGTCGAGCGCCAGCGCGGCTGTTCTGCAAAAGAAAATCGCGGCGCTGCTCAAGGATCCGAAAGAGCAAGCCATGTTCGCCAGCTTGCTCGAATTGCGCGAAGTCTATATTCGCTCGCGCGACCAGGTCTATAAGCTCAAGGGGGAATCTCAGACTGAGGCTGCCAACGAAGTGTTCGAAAAAACCTTCGTGCCCGCCGCAGCGAAGTACCAGAAAATGGTCTACGGCTTGCTGGAGCACCAGCGCGCCAGCATTGACGCTACCGCGCAGCAGATTGATGACATCGCCAGCACCAGCCGCAACTTGCTGTTATTGCTGTCGACGCTGGCGCTGGCCTTTGGCATCGTGTGCGCCGCGGTCTTGACGATGGGCATCGTACGCCCGCTGCGCACGGCCGTGGAAATCGCCCGCAAGGTGGCCGATGGCGACTTGACGGCGCAGATCGACGTCAGCGCCAAGGATGAAACCGGGCAATTGTTACAAGCGTTGCAGGACATGAACACCAGCTTGCTCAACATCGTGGGCGAAGTGCGCAGCGGCACGGACAGCATCGCGACGTCCTCGACGCAAATTGCTGCAGGTAACCAGGATCTGTCTTCGCGCACGGAACAGCAGGCCGGTTCGCTGGAAGAAACGGCGTCTTCGATGGAAGAGCTGACGTCGACCGTGAAACAGAATGCGGACAATGCGCGCCAGGCGAATCAATTGGCGGCGTCGGCGGCGCAGGTGGCCGTCAAGGGCGGCACCGTGGTGGCGCAAGTGGTGGGGACCATGGAATCGATCAATGCCTCGTCTAACAAGATCGTCGACATTATTTCCGTCATCGATGGCATCGCCTTCCAGACCAATATCCTGGCCTTGAATGCGGCCGTGGAAGCGGCGCGCGCGGGTGAACAGGGCCGTGGCTTTGCCGTGGTGGCGTCCGAAGTGCGCAACCTGGCGCAGCGTTCGGCGAGTGCCGCAAAAGAGATCAAGACGTTGATCGGCGCGTCGGTGGAACAAGTCAACGCGGGTAGCATGCTGGTGGCGCAAGCCGGTTCGACCATGAACGATATCGTCGACAGCGTGCAGCGCGTGAGCGATATCATCACGGAAATCACGGCCGCCAGCAGCGAGCAAAGCGTGGGCATCGACGAAATCAACCGCGCCATCGGCCAGATGGATGCCGTAACGCAACAAAATGCGGCGCTGGTGGAAGAATCGGCGGCGGCCGCCGAATCGATGCAGCACCAGGCGCACAATCTGGCGCAAGTGGTCAGCGTCTTTAAATTGCATGGCCAGCAGGCCAGTGTCAGCGGCTTGAAGGGGATGCATCGCCCGCTGGCCAAAACGCCGCAAGATGCCTTGCGGATCGGCCGCGCCGCTTAAGTTGCTTACCCCGTAATGGCCGGGGTCGTACCCTGAGGGGACGGCCCCGGTACTGATGCCTCTGGGGTGAAGCTGGCAATCGCCAGTTGCGACAAGCGGTCCGCCTCGCCATTCCTGTGGCGCGGCAGCCAGTGCAAACTGACATCAGTAAATTGTTGTAGCAGGGCCACTACGCTGGCCCTGTGTAGTTCCAGCCCCTTGGCGCCCCGCGGCGTCGTTCCCAGCACATCATTGATCACCACTTGGCTGTCGCCGTACAGCAGCAGTTGCACCGGCGGCGGGTGCACGCCGAGTGCCGCCTGCAATAGGGCCGTCAGGGCTGCATATTCCGCGTCGCTGCTGCTGCCGTAACCGGCCGCCTGACTCACTTCGATGCGTTCGCCATGCGGCCCCAGCAGCAAAGCGCCTATGCCCAGCTTGCCCGGGTTCGGATGGGCGGAACCGTCGAACCAGCCGCGCCAGGCCAGCGCTCCGCCGTGGTCCTGGCGACGCAGCACCAGTTGCGCGCGCCGCGCTTGCATCTTTGCTTGCTTGCGCGCTTTGCGCGCCTGCGCTTCTGTCGTCATGGCTTGATGAGCAAGGTGTCGATCAGGCTAGCCACCCAGCAAGCCGCCAGCACGCTCACGGCCAGCGTCATGCCAGGGCCGTCATTGGCCGACAGCGCATCGACTTTTGCTGCGATCAGCTGCACGTCGAGGGGTAGGGCGCCACTGTCGATCTGTGCCATAACTTGGTCCAAACGTGCCATGATCTGGCGCAATATGATCACCAGGGCGATCAGGGCGGGCACGAGGAACAGGCAGCCGCGTGCCTTGCGACCTAACAAGAAATGCCCGCTGCCGGGAAACACCAGCGCCGACAGCAGCAGGGCGAGATGACGCTTGGAAAGAGGAGAACCGCTCATGCGTGCCTTTGTGAGGAGAAAGAGCGGCTCATCATACTATTGCCAGCCGAATTTGCGCACATACACGCGCTTCATGAGTGTCGTCAGCAGCGTGTAGCACACCAGGACGCCCAGCAGCCAGGGAAAGTAGGCCAACGGCAAGGCTTGCAGCTTGAAGTAGCTCGCCAGCGGCCCCATCGGCAAGAACACGCCCACCGCCATGATGGCTGTGGTGGCCACCAGCAGGGGCACGGAAGCGATGCTGTCGATGAAGGGCAGCTTGGGTGTGCGGATCAGATGCACGATCAGGGTTTGCGTCAGCAAGCCCACGACGAACCAGCCGGACTGGAACAGGGTCTGCTGTTCTGGCGTATTGGCGCCGAATACATGCCACATTAAAACAAAGGTGCTGATGTCGAAGATCGAGCTGATGGGACCGAAGAACAGCATGAAACGGCCGATGTCGCGCGGATTCCAGCTCAGTGGTTTCTGGATCAGCTCGGCGTCGACATGATCGAAGGGAATGGCGATCTGCGACACGTCGTACAGCAGGTTTTGCACCAGCAAGTGCAGCGGCAGCATCGGCAAAAACGGCAGGAAGGCGCTCGCTACGAGCACGGAAAACACATTGCCGAAGTTCGAGCTGGCCGTCATGCGGATGTATTTGAGCATGTTGCTGAAGGTGCGCCGGCCTTCCAGCACGCCTTCTTCCAGCACCATCAGGCTTTTTTCCAGCAGGATGATGTCGGCCGCTTCCTTGGCGATATCGACGGCCGAATCGACGGAAATGCCGATGTCGGCCGCGCGCAGGGCGGGCGCGTCGTTGATGCCATCGCCCATGAAGCCGACGATATGGCCATTGCCGCGCAGGGCGCGCACCAGGCGCTCCTTGTGCAGTGGGCTGAGCTTGGCAAACACGGTATTGTCTTCGGCTGCCTTGGCCAGCGTAGCGTCGTCCATATCGTCCAGTTGCGGACCTTGCAGCACGCCATGCACGGCCAGGCCCACTTCGCGGCAAATCTTCACCGTCACCAGATGGTTGTCGCCCGTCAACACTTTCACGCTCACGCCATGCTCGGCCAGCGCGCGCAGGGCCGGCGCTGTCGATTCCTTCGGCGGGTCAAGAAACGCGACGTAGCCGATCAGGGTCAGCGCCGTTTCATCGGCCACGCCGTAGACGGTTTTATGCGGTGGCACTTCCTTGACGGCCACGGCCACCACGCGCAAGCCTTCGGCGTTCAAACCGTGCGTGGTGTGCAGCACTTTCGCCAGCAGGGCAGCGTCGAGTGGCACGTCTACGCCATTGAGGCGCAAATGGCTGCAGGCGGCAAGCATTTCCTCGACGGCGCCCTTGCAGATCAGTTCATGGTGATCATTCTTTTCGGAAACGACGACCGACATGCGGCGGCGTACGAAATCGAAGGGGATTTCATCGACTTTCACATAATCACGCGCCAGCTGCATTTCCGTTTGCAATTCCACATGGTCGAGCACGGCCCGGTCCAGCAGGTTTTTGAGGCCCGTCTGGTAGTGGCTGTTCAGGTAAGCGAATTGCAGTACTTCATCGGAGGGCTGGCCGAATACGTCCGTATGGCGTTCCAGCACGATCTTGTCTTGCGTCAAGGTGCCTGTCTTGTCCGTACACAGCACATCCATGGCGCCGAAGTTCTGGATCGCATCCAGGCGTTTCACGACGACTTTCTTTTTCGACAGTTTCACGGCGCCCTTGGCCAGGGTGCTGGTGACGATCATGGGCAGCATTTCCGGCGTCAGGCCCACGGCTACGGACAGTGCGAAGAGGAATGCTTCCATCCAGTCGCCCTTGGTCCAGCCATTGATCAGGAACACCAGTGGCGCCATCACGAGGGCAAAGCGGATCAGCAGCCAGCTGACGCTGTTGACGCCCGTCTCGAACGCGGTCGGCGTGCGCTCGGTGGCCGTGACGCGCGTAGCAATGGTGCCGAAATACGTGCGGTTGCCGGTGGACAACACCAGCGCCGTGGCGGCGCCCGAGACCACATTCGTGCCCATGAATAGCAAATTGGCCAGCTCCATCGGGTTGTTGCCGTGGGCATCGGCCAATTCTGCCATCTTTTCCACGGGCAACGATTCGCCCGTCATGGCGGCTTGGCTGACGAACAGGTCTTTTGCGGAAAGCAAACGGCAATCGGCAGGGATCATGTCGCCAGCCGACAGCACGATGATGTCGCCCTGCACCAGCTGGCGGATGGGCAGTTCGATTTGCTGGCCATTGCGCAGCGCGGTGGCGGTATTGCTGACCATGGCTTTCAGGCGCTCGGCAGCCCGGTTCGAGCGGCCTTCCTGCACGAAGCGCAGCAGGGTCGACAGCATCACCATGGTGCCGATGACAATGGTCGCCTTCGGGTCTTCTGTCAGGTAAGAAACAACCGCCAGCACGGTCAGCAGCAGGTTGAACGGATTCTTGTAGCACAGCCACAGGTGCTGGAACCAGGCTAGCGGCTTCTCATGTTCGACTTCATTTGGCCCCGTTTGTGCGCCGATGACTTGCGCCTCGGCATCGCGCAAGCCTTCGATGCGCGTATGCAGGCGGTCGAGGGCGCTGTCCAGATTTTCATGCGCGGCCGTCAATAGCTGCCGGGCCAGGTGGTCGGGTACGGGACGCGCCGTACTGTTTTCCAGCGGCATGGCGCGACGGCGGAAATGGCCGGCAGTATGGCGCTTGCGCAGGAACGATTCGAATAAGCGGGTGAAGAGATTCATGGCTCTTCCTTTCACGGCGAGGTGTTGACGGGCGGCGCAGCCGCAGGCAAGACTTGCGTGCCACCAACACACAATAGTGCTGGCGGGCAATCCGGGTCAGTAGCCGGTCGCGATCGGAAAGAGGGGGAGAGACGCGCGGCCAGACTGGCCGCGAGACACCGCACCTTGCTCAGCAAGGCACGGAGGAAAGGAAGTTCCGCGTTGCTTGCTGTTTAGCTGCCGAGGCAATCACCGATACAAGATCGGCTACTGTCACTAGAACAAGTACTCACGTGGGACTCCGTAAATGAATAATGAGGGCATCTTATGGATGCGCTGCAACAGTGTCAACTGAAGAAATCTTAGGTTTCCAAAGTGTAATGTGGGTGCGGGCGTAAACGAAAATAGGATGTCAAATAATAAATGTCAATACAAATAGTGCGGGCGGACCTGTTCGTGGGGATTCAAAGAGATGGCGAATCGTTCCTACTACCGCGTTGAATTGGACAGGGACGACAGCGAGTTTGCATATCTTGACTGGCGTCGTAAGCACTGAGCTTTGCCTGCTATCATTTCATTTGTACGGCGGCTATGGGGCGCAAGCGGAACTTCGCATGCGAAAAATCCGGCGGCAAGCCGCACCAGATTTGACTGTGATATAGCTGCGCTTTCGAAGGGCCGATAGCGGCTTGTGTCAGACCTGCTTGTCGGTTCGTCTTGTGGCAGTAATTTATGGCGCATCAGGCCGATTGCGCTGCCATCGCCAGCGAATCGGACAGAATCTGCCACAGCGCCGCATGGCGCTGCTGCAGCGCGGCACCGCCCGCATAAATGAGTTCCACATGCAGGCTGTCGACGATGCCCAGGTAGGCTTGCGCATACAGGGCGAGGCGCGGGGATGTCAGGGCGGGCGCCATGCGGCCCAGGCTCTTCACGTAATACTGCTGCAATTGCACCAGCAAGGCTTCGTAGCCGGTGCCCACTTCCACGCGCAGGCTGGCCGGCGGCAGATAGGCCGTGCGCAGCAAGAAGCGCAGATGGGCCGAGTCCGCGTAGCGCTGCGCCATGCGCTCGCAGTACAGGGCGCCGGCGCGCTGGCCATCGGACACTTGCAGCGCCAGTGCTGCCTCGTCGGCAAAACAGGCTTGCATGAAGGCTTGCTCTTCGGCCAGCGCGTCGGCAAACACGTCGAGGAACAGGGCGTCCTTGCCGGCAAAGTGGGAATACAGCGATGCCTTGCGCATGCCAGCTTGCGCCGCGATGTCGCTGAGGGACGAGGCATCGTAGCCGTGTTCGGAAAAGTGCACGACGGCGACGGCACAGATGTTATCGGCCGAGGCCGAGCGTTTTTTCATCATTGGGGTGAAGGTGAGTGAGGCGTCAGTGCGCGCCCAGGCTGGTGGTGCGTGCCGGATGGACGCGCGCAGTGGCCAGGGTCAGCCATGATACCAGCAGGCCCGCTACGGTCAAGAATAGCAGCCAGGGCAGCGGCCCCGATTCCGACAGGCTGGCCGCCAGTGGCGTGGCCAACGACGATAAGCTCATCTGGATAGCGCCCAGCAATGCCGCCGTGGAGCCGAGCGCCTTGTGCTGCGATCCCATGGCCATGGCCATCAGCGCCGCTTCCGCAATGCCCAGACCAAACAGGGCCATGAACATGCCGGGGACGACGGCGACGATGCCGAAGCCCGCCCAGACGCCCAGCAGGGCGAGCACGGCGCCGCCCAGCATGGCGCTGCTGCCCGCCACGCAGAGGCGCGCTACTGCGTACTTTTCCACCAGACGGGCGCTGGCCATGGCGCCCAGCAGCACGGCCACGCCCGTGGCGCCGAAAACTAAGCCAAAGCTGCCGGCGGACAGGCCAAAATCGCGCTGGTACACCAGCGCTGCCCCGCCAATATACGCAAACAGGAAAAAGAAGCTGGCTGCCAGGGCCAGCGCCGGCAGCAAGAAGGCGCGCTGCAGCGCGATGCGCGCATACGTGCGGTGCAGACCGCGCGGCGAGATGCGGCGGGCGCGCGGTAAAGTTTCTGGTAGGAACAATACGCTATTGAGCAGCGTCAAGCCGCCCAGGGCGGCTAGGGCCAGCATCACGGCGCGCCAGCCGTAATGCGCATCGAGCAAGCCGCCCACGGCGGGCGCCAGCACGGGCGCCAGGCCCACGATAGTCATCAAGAGGGCAAACAGCTGCGCCGCCTGCACGCCATCGGCCACGTCGCGCACCATGCTCATCACCACGACTAAGGTCAGCGCCGCGCCCAGGCCCTGCAGCGTGCGCGCCAGCAGCAGGGTGCTCAATTGATCCGCTTGCGAGCCCCATACGGCGGCCACGATGTAGACCGCGATGCCGGCCAGCAGCGGATAGCGTCGGCCCAGCATGTCCGTCAGGGGCCCGCACAGCAACTGTCCGCCGCCCAGAGCCAGCAAGAAAACGGTCAGGCTTAGCTGCACGTTGGCATAGGCGGTGTGTAGTTCCTGCGCCATGGCCGGCATTGAGGCCAGGTACATGTCGATGCCTGCCGGACCGAGCACGGCCACCAAGGCCAGGCAAGCCGCCAGTCCAAGCGTGGCGGTGGGGAGTGTGGTTTGCTGCTGCATTACGCTTCCTTTATCGCATGAAAAAAACGGGGTCAGTTGAATCGAACGCCACCGTGCTTTTTATTGTACACTTACTGCCTACCGTTAGGTAGCTTTTATAATCAATGAAAAGGATGAGAGCGATGAAAGAAGTAACAAGGACGCATGCGTTGCCATTGCGGGGAGCGCGGGCATGACGGAAGTGGGAATTGCGCTCAGCGGCGTGGCAGTGGCCCTGCTGTTTGCAGCCTGGGGCTCGCAGCGCGCCCGTTGCGAGCGGCGTGACGTGATGTTGCTGACGATACTGGGCACCGTGCTGGGGTTGCCGGGCGCGGCCTTGCTGGCGTTGCCGGTTGCGTAGGTCGGATTAGCGTAGCGTAATCCGACAACATTGTTGGCGAGGCCGGTGGTGGTGTCGGATTACGCGCTCACGCGCTAATCCGACCTTGTATTATTCCCTTCATGCCGTTCGTGATATTGCGAACGGTATCGACCGCTGTCAAAATCTTGGTAGGCATATCAAGACCGGGTAACTGGATGCTGTATCCG